>JANMIX010000210.1:0-3527 GCA_031376015.1 Acidimicrobiia bacterium
CAGAGCGGCCAGCTCGCCTACGCCGCGGCCAAGGCCGCCATCGTGGGCATGACGCTGCCGATGGCCCGCGATCTGGCCCCGGTGGGTATCCGGGTCTGCGCCATCGCTCCCGGGCCGATGTGCACGCCCGCGCTCGAGCGGGTACGGGGGCAACTCGTGCGCGACCCGGCCGAAGGGATCCCGTTCCCGAAGCGGATGGGGGAACCCCGCGAATTCGCTCTGCTGGTGGAGGCCATCGTGCGCAACCCCTACCTCAACGGCGAGGTCATCCGTCTCGACGGCGCGCATCGCCTGGGCGCATGATTCCCGCGATGGAATCGCTTCGGGTCGTGCAGTGGGCCACGGGCAACATCGGCACCAGGTCGTTGCGGGCCGTGCTCGAGCACCCCGGTCTCGAACTGGTGGGCGTGCATGCCCACTCCCCGGACAAGGTCGGGCGCGACGCCGGTGAACTGTGCGGGCTCGGCCCCACCGGGGTGGAGACCACCGATCGCCTGGAGACCATCCTTGAGTAGAGGTCCGACTGTGTGCTCTACATGCCACAGAACTGATAAGTGGACGCCCTCTGCCGGATCCTGGCGTCGGGCACCAACGTGGTCACCACGCGGGGCGAGTTTCACCATGCCGGCCGGATGGATCCGGTGGTGCGGGATCGGGTGGAGGCCGCCTGCACGGAGGGTGGCACCTCCATCCACAGCACGGGCAGCAGCCCGGGTTTCATCACCGAGGCAGTGCCGCTGGTGCTCACCTCGATCCAGCGCCGCCTCGATCGCCTCGTCATCGAGGAGTCCGCCGATCTCTCGCGACGGGCCACCCCCGAACTCCTCTTCGATCTCATGGGCTTCGGCAAGGATCCGGCCCGCTTCGGCAGCGGCCGGTGGGCACATGGCGCCATCTCGTTTGGTCCCTCCTTGCACGTGCTCGCCGACGCGCTGTCGTTGCCGCTCGATGCGGTGGAGGCCACCGGCGAGGTGGCGGTGGCCGCCCGCACCATCGATATCGCGGCGGGCACCCTGCCCGCTGGTGGGGTGGCGGCCCAACGCATGACCGTCCGCGGGATGCGTGGGGGTCAGGCGCTGCTCGTGTTCCAGGCCACCTGGTACTGCACCACCGACCTCGACCCGCAGTGGGCGGTCCGCTCGACGGGCTGGCACATCGACGTGGAGGGTGACGCCCCTCTTGATGTGGACCTCCGGTTCCCGGTGCCCCTGGAGCGCATGGCCGCCACCACGCCGGGCTACACCGCCCACCGGGCCGTCAACGCCGTGCCCTACGTGTGCGCCGCCGCGCCGGGCATCCGCACCAGCGTCGAACTCCCCCAGATCATCGCCCGTCTCGGCTGACAACGGGCGGGAGTTGCCGGGTGGGAGCTGCCGGGCGGGAGTGCGACACTCAGGCCAGGGGAGTGTCGGTGGGGGCCGGACGGGTGGGATCGTGGGCGCGGCCGGCGTCGCGTGCGCCGCTGCGGCGTAGGAACGTCATCGATCGGGTCCGCAGGCGCCAGCCCTGGGCGGTGCGGAGGTACGTGTCCCGGTAGTAGCCGATGCGCATGTCGTGGTTGGTCTGATCGACGAAGCACAGCGGTTGTTCCCCTGTGCCGATGTCACCATCGAGCTCGAGCACCGGCGTGCCGGTGAGGAAGAGACCCTTGGGCGCGGCGGCCACCAACATGGGGAAGTCCCCCAGGGTGTACGTGTCACCGAAGGCGCTGTAGGTCCCGTCGGGCGTGAACACCTCGATGACGGCGTCGATGTCGTCGCGGGTCATGCCCATGGCGTAACGACCGAGCAGTTGTTCGATCTCGATGATGTCCTCGATGAGCGCTCGATCCACGACCGCACGATAACCAGCCTCTCCCACAAGGGGAAAGGTCGTTGTCGCAAGAGCAGCGCTGACTCCCACTTTTGAGGTGGTGCTCGGTTCACGATGGAAGAGCGGCCTTCTGCCACAACGAGCGGTACGCTTCTCACATGACCGGGAATGACAGTGCGACGACCGATTCATCGCCGTCCGACGGCGCCGGCACCTGGCGTGAGCTGGCGGTCGCCCGATCGCTGGACCCGGCTCGAGCCCGGGCCGAGAAGCGGGTGCAGCGATTCCTCGATGCCGCCCTCGAGTTGATGCAGAGCGGCCCCGATCAGGAGTTCACCGTGCAGGAGGTGGTGGAGCGCTCGGGCCAGTCGCTGCGCAGCTTCTACCAGTACTTCGCCGGAAAACATGAGCTATTGCTGGCCCTCTTCGAGGAGTCGGTGCGAACGACCGCCGAAAAGCTCCGGGCCGTCGTCGAGGAGGAAGACGACCCTGTCGAGCGACTCCATCGTTTTGCCACCGAGTACTACCGGGTGTGCCGTCCGGCTGCCAAGGGTCGTTCCGCCAAGAATCGCCCCACCCCCGCCATGGCCGAGTTCGCCCAGCAGTTGCTCACGTCGCATCCCCACGAAGCCGCCCGCGCTTTCGTCCCGCTGATGGCGGTGTTCGAGGCGGTGCTCAGCGGCGCGGTGGCCGCCGGCGCGGTGCGGCCGGGTTTGGAGCACCGCCGGATCGCCGGCATCGTGCTGCAAGCGATCATGTTCAACACCTTCGCCACGACCATCAGCGGTGACCTCGACCGGGTTCCGGCCGCCACCGCGCCCGAGGAACTCTGGGACGTCATCTTCCACGGGATCGGCGCCGGCCCGAGCCGCTGATCCCGGCGGCCTGGGTTTCCCCGGGCCGCTGTGGCGCGCCGTGGCACTTCGTACGGCCCGCTGATACGATCCTTCTTCCGGAGCGGAAAGCATGTTCTCGCTATTGTTCTCGGAGGGGGCACACCATGATCGAAACCGACGATCTCATCCTCATCAGCGTCGATGACCACATCATCGAGCCGCCGGACCTCTTCACCGACCACCTGCCGGCCCGGTATCAGGACCGGGCTCCCAAGCTGGTGCGCAACGACGAGGGTTCCGATGTGTGGAAGTTCGGCGAGATCGTCATGGAGACCGCCGCTTTGAACGCCGTGGCCGGTCGTCCCCGCTCCGAGTACGGCATGGAACCCCAGAGCCTCGATGAGGTGCGCCCCGGCTGCTACGACGTCGACGAACGGGTGAAGGACATGGACGCCGGCGGCGTGCTGGCCTCCATGAACTTCCCGTCGTTCCCCACCTTCACCGCCCGCGTCTTCGCCAACGAGGACGGGGCTCTGGCCCTGGCCCTCGTGCAGGCCTATAACGACTGGCACATCGACACCTGGTGCGGCGCGCATCCCGGTCGCTTCATCCCCATGGCCGTGCCGGCTATCTGGGATGTGGACCTGACCGCGGCGGAGGTGCGCCGGGTAGCGGACAAGGGTTGCCACTCGCTCAGCTTCACCGAGAACCCCGCCGCTCTCGGCTACCCCTCCTTCCACGACGCCTACTGGGATCCGTTGTGGAAGGCCTGCTGTGACACGGGCACGGTGCTGTCCATCCACCTGGGGTCCTCGGGACGCCTGTCGATCCCGGCCGCCGACTCACCGCCGGACGTGATGATCACCCTGCAGCCGATGA
>JANMIX010000399.1:0-1844 GCA_031376015.1 Acidimicrobiia bacterium
GGAGGCCGTCGCCGCCTACGAGGAGGCCGAGACGGAACTGCGCGCCGCTGGTGACCGGCTGTGGCTGGCCCGCGCACTGCTGAACCGGGCGGTCGCGCTGGCCCAACTCGGCCGTTTGGAGGAAGCCAACGCCGCCCATGACGAGGCCGAATCACTGGGTGTGCTCCGCGGCCAGGACCTGGCGGTGGTCCCGCTCAACCGGGCCTGGTTCGCCAGCCTCGCCGCCGAGGTGCCCACTGCTCTCGCCACGTATGACGAGGCGCTGGCGGTGGCGCAGGCCACCGGCGCCCCGCCGGGTCCTGCGCTGCGAGACCGGGCCGAGTTGCTCGGCGCAGTGGGACTGTGGACCGACGCGCTGACCAGCGCCGCGGCCGCGGTGCGAGATCTCGACGTCTCCTCGCCGGTGGACGCGGCCGAAGCCCGTCTGGTGCGGGCCGGACTCTTGCTGGGCGCGGGCGACCCCGTGGCGGCGGCGACCGAAGCCCGCCAGGCGCGTGACGCCTTCGCCGGCCAGCGTCGAGAGTTGTGGGCCGCCAAGGCGGAGGTGACTGCCGTGCGCGCCCTGTGGGAGGCGCGGGAGGCCGGCGAGGCCGAGGTCGCTACGGCGATGGCGGCGGCTCGAACGCTGGCGGCCGCCGGCCTCGGCGCCGAGGCCAACGAGGCCCGGGCCGTGGCGGTACTGGCGGCGCTGACCGCGGGCCGCACGCCGCCCGCGGATGCCCTGCCACTGGTGCCTCCGCAGGGACCACCCTGGACCCAGGCGACGGCATGGCTTGCAGAGGCCCACCGCCGGATGGCCACCGGCGGCGAATCCCCGCTCGACGCGGTGGACAGCGGTCTGCACGCCCTGGAAGAACTCCGCGCGCTGCTCGGCTCGTTGGAATTGCGCGCCGGCGTCGCCGCCACCGCGCTCACCCTCGGCGATCTCGGGGTTCACCTGGCCTGCGATGCGCCTGTGCCGATGTTGCGGTGGGCCGAACGCCGCTCGGCCCAGGTGGCCTCACCCGAACCGGCGCGCCACCCACCGGAGCTTCGCCAGGCGTTGGCCGGCCTACGGGCCGCGGCCGGCCGCGCCGACGACCATGACGATCCCGCTGCGGCTCGTCACGCGCAGCAGGAGTTGGAGGCGGCCGAATCCCTTGTGCGCCGCCTCTCGCATCGCACGACCGGCGCCAGTACCGCCCTCGACGGGTTCGACCACGACCGGCTCCTCGACGCATTGGGCGATCGGGTCCTGCTGCGGTTCGTACGGTCGGCGGAGGAGTTGTGGGTGATCAACACCGCGGGCGGACAGGTGCGACACCAACGGTTGCCGGCGACCGAACGCGACGTGGGCACAGCCGTCGAGCGGGTGCAGTTCGGGCTCACCCGCATGGGCGGGGGCGGCCCGGCCGCCGACCGCGCTCGACCTGGCTTCGAGGCGGCGGCCACCGCGCTGCAGGCCTGGCTCCTGGATCCACTCCAAGCGCTGGACCCCTCGGCGCCACTGGTGGTGGTGCCCGACGGTCCCCTCGATGCGCTGGCCTGGCGGGCCCTGCCCGCGCTACAGGGTCGGGCGTTCACGGTGGCGCCGTCGGCCACCGCCTGGCTTCGCAGCGCCAGTGCGCCCGGGGCCACCGGTCCCGCGCTGTTCGCGTCCGGACCCGGGCTCGCCGGCACGCACGACGAGGTGCAGAAGGCCAGTGGTGCCTGGCCGGGAGCGCATGTCCTTCTCGACGGCACCCGTGCCGGGGTCGCTGCGGTGGCCGAGGCACTCGATGGTGCGATCCACGCCCATCTGGCCTGTCACGGTCATTTCCGCGACGACAATCCCTTGTTCTCGGCCCTCGAGTTCGCCGACGGCC
>JANMIX010000417.1:0-3669 GCA_031376015.1 Acidimicrobiia bacterium
ACCACCGCCGGCTCCACGGCACCATCACCGCCGGGTCCGGCTTCACGACCCCGGCCGCCCACGAGGCCACCTACTACCGTCAGACCAACCCGGCCATTGAGCCGGTCACCCAATAGCCCGAGCAGTCATCGAACCCGGGGCGCTTCATCCCGTCGATGTCACCGGGCATGACCGGATCTGGGACCGTTCTCCTGCTTGTCAGTTGGTGCACCCCTCCCGTCGCCGGGGTGGTCGCGTGGGCCAGTTACCGGGAACGGAAGGTGCAGCGCACCATCGAACGGGTGCGTACGGCACGGTGGATGAACTACCTGGCGGAGGAGGTCGAACTCACCCTCGACGTCGACGTACGTGCGGCTTCGGCCCGGGCGGCGACCAGCCGCGCCGCAGGCTGACCCGTCCGGGGACTGCAGCCGCATGGGCACCAACCGGCCGCGGGCACGCCGCGTGGCGAAGGGCCCCGACGGTGGCTGAGCTGTCGCTGGCTGAGCACCCCCGCCGCGATGCCCTCGCCGAAAGCGCCGCGGCGCTCGGCTCGAGCGACGACGAGCTTGACGGGCCCGACGAGCAGGCGCCGTATTCGGTACTCATCCTCGAGGACTGCGCCGATCACTTCGAGCTGCTGGTCACGCAGCTGGAATCGGCCGGCGTACGCGTGCGACCGACCCTGGTCGACAACGAGGCGGACTACCGGCAGGGGCTGAGAGGCCGCCCCGACGCCATCCTGGCCGACTACCGCCTCGATGCCTTCGACGGTCGTCGTGCCCTGCAGATCCGCGAGGAGTGCGCGCATCACACCCCGTTCATCCTGGTCTCGGGCTACCTCTCCGATGCCGACGCGATGAACCTGATGCGCGGCGGCGCGACCGATTTCCTCCTGAAGGATCGCCTGGGCCGCCTCGCTCCCGCCCTGGTGAGCGCGATCCTCGCGAGCCGCCGTGAAGTGCGCCGGATCAGGGACCTCAAGGCGGTACTCGACGGCGCGGTGGCGGCCCTCAGCGAGGCGCTGGCGCTGGCCAACCCTCCGGCCTTCGCCCGCGCCCTGCGCATCCGCGACATCGCCCGGGCCATCGCCGGGGGGATCGACGGCGTTGACCCGGTGGACGTCGGCACGATTGCGTTGCTGTCGCAACTGGGGTCGCTCACCCTTCCCCACGAACTGGCGACAAAGTTGCACGAGGGTCGGGCGGTGAGCGACACCGAGCGCTGGACCGTGCGGCGCCTACCCTCCGCCACCGAGGGATTGCTGGCGTCGATACCCGGCCTCGATCACGCCCGGCGAGTGATCCGCTGCCAGGACGTGGACTTCGACGCTGATGGTCCCGTACCCGTGGAGGCGATGATCCTTCGTGTCGCCATCGCCTATGACCGGATGGAAACCAGGGGAACGCCATTCGGTGAGGCACTTCGCCGTCTCCGCGCCCGCGCCCACCTCTACGGCGACGCCGTCATCGACGCGCTGGCGGCGACGCGCGCCCACGATCAGGACACCTACCCGGCCGAGGAGATCGATCTCGGGGCGGCGCGCACCGGGTGGATCCTGGCCAGCGACGTGGTCAGCCGTAGCGGTGTGCTGCTCATCGGGCGAGGCCACCCCATCTCGGCGGCCCTGCGCGACCGCCTCCGGGCCTTCCACGAGGCGGGGATGATCGACCCCACCGTCTGGGTGCGCCGCTCCAACTGAAGGGGCCGTCGTCGCCGGCACCCGCGTACTGCGGGCACCCCGGCCGCCGTGGCCCACCCGGCCACCTCGCTAGCGTGCAGACTTCAGCACGGCTGCCCCGGACCGGGTCCGGATCGATCGCCCAGATCGATGCAGCCCCTGCCCTCGTAGCTCAGTCGGATAGAGCGACCGCCTCCTAAGCGGTAGGTCACAGGTTCAATTCCTGTCGGGGGCGCCACCCGCGTTGGTGCAGGCCGCCAGGGATGCGAGACTGTGCGCCTATGGCGAACCCCGTCTTGAACACGAAGACCTTCTCCCAGAAGGCCGACGAACTCGAACCCGGTTGGGCTGATCGATCGATCCCGCCCGCACCCGACGAAGTCTCCCCCTGGCCTCCCCCCGGCAGCGCCGCCGTGGACGCCATGACCATCCGGGGCGTCACCAGCGCCACCGGCGTGCTCCTCACCCTCCTGGTGGCCAGCGCCGTCGTGGGCTGGCTGTCGGTGTCAGTGACCCATGACGCCCTCGGCAACGCCAGCGTTGACCTCCCCGGCGGGCTCTTCATCGGCCTGATCGTGGCCCTCGGTCTCGCCTTGGTCACCTTCTGGAAGCCCACGTTGGCCCGCATCACCGCACCGCTCTACGCGCTCAGCGAAGTTTTCGTCGTCGGCGCCATCTCACACGTCTACGAGGCCGACTACCAGGGCATCGTGCTGCAGGCCGTCGGGCTCACCGTGGCCGTGTTCGCCATCATGTTGGTGCTTTTCGCCACCGGGCGCATCGTGGTCACCGACAAGCTCCGCACCGGCATCATCGCCGCCACCGGCGCCGTGATGATCACCTACGTGCTGTCGATCGTCGTCAACCTCTTCGGCGGCGACATCCCCTTCATCCACGACAGTGGCACGTTCGGCATCCTGTTCAGCCTGGCCGTGGTCGGCATCGCCGCCTCCAACCTGCTGCTCGACTTCGACTTCTGCCAGCGGGCCGTGGCCGCGAAGGCACCCCGCCAGATGGAGTGGTTCGCCGCCTTCGGGCTCATGATCACCCTGGTGTGGCTCTACCTCGAGTTGCTCCGCCTGCTGGCCAAGCTCAACCGGCGCTAACAACCACGCCGGCGACACCGCCGGCACACCCGCACGATCGCTCGGTCGGTCACCGCCACGCGGCGGTGGCCGCCAGCAGATCCCGACCCATGGCCTCCACGGCGCGGCGGTCGAGGGTGCCACACAACGGATCGGCGAGCATCGCCTGCAGGGCGAGGTCGTCGTCCCCGGTCACCCCCGCCTCCACCACCATCTCCTGCACCGCCGCGTGCCGTCGGGTCCATTCAGCCGCCAGCGGCGGCAACTCCACGACGTCGCGGGGGCGGATGCCCTTGCCGTCGACCACGCAGGTGCTCTCCACCACCACACCGCTCGGCACACAGGGCAACTGGCCCTCGTTGGGCAGGTTCAGCACCACGTGCCGTTCCCGGCCGGTGATCAACGAATCGATCACTCCCGCCAGGGTCTCCCCGGAGGGCCATTCACTGACCTGATCGGCGGTCAACATCCGATCCAACTCGGCGGAGTAATGGGCCTCGGCGGCACGGCGTTGGGCGATCGTGGTGACCGCCACCCCCCAGCCCTCGAGGTGTTCGACCCCTCGGCAGAACCAGGGGAAGAACTCCACCAGGTGCCGGTCCCCCGCCGCCGGCAACGCCCCGGTTGCGTCGAAGAGGCTGTGCTTCACCTGGTTCACGTCCAGCAGCTCGCCCATCGTCCAACCCCCGCTGCGGGTGCGGGCGGGCATGCCGAGCCCGTCGGGCAGCCCGAAGGGGAGTTCCTCTGCTCGGCGGGCGGGGTCGTCGAGCAGCGCTCGCAACAAGGCCAGCCCGTCCTCGCCCTTCACGTCGACGCGGGTGACCCAGGGCAGGTGGTTGACCCCACCGATGGTGAGGTCGATGTCCATGAAGCTTCGGCCCAGCAGCAGGCTCAACACGAAGGTGGCCAGCACCGACTCGTGGC
>JANMIX010000430.1:0-4731 GCA_031376015.1 Acidimicrobiia bacterium
ACCGCCACGAAACCACCCACCGCCAAGCGCTGTTCGACCTCGATGCCAAGTACGCCGACGTCGTCACCCTCGACGACGTCCTCGACCGTTGGAAGTGAGCACCATGGCACTGACCGCTGCACGTCTCCTCTACGACTTCACCCCGGCCGAGCGCGAGCGCGCCGAGCGGGTCGAGTCGGTGCTGCCCGCCCTGCGCGACGCGGCGGTGGAGGCCGACGCCACCGCCACCTTCACCCCCAGCCACGTCAAGACGCTGTCGGAGGCCGGCCTGCTCGGCCTCATCGTGCCGGTGGAGTACAGGGGTCTCGGTGGCACCCTGCGCGACCTCACCGCCGCCACCTACGCCATGGGCACCGCCTGTCCGTCCACCGCGCTCGCCTACTTCTTCCACTGCTCGTCGGCCTCGAGGGGCCTGCTGCCGCTGGAGGCGCTGGCCGCCGGTTTGTTCGACGACACCGAGGCACTGGTGGTGCGGGCCTTCGCCGAGAAGGTGCTCACCCGCATGGGCCGCGAGGGGCAATGGCTGGCCAACTTCGCCAGCGAGTCGGTGAAGACCTCGACCGCCAACGTGACCATCTCCACCACCGCCACGGCCACCGAGGGCGGCTGGCTGCTCAACGGCGAGAAGTCCTTCGGCTGCGCCACCGGGGTGGCCGACCGCTACCTGGTGACGGCCAAGCTGGAGGGCACCACTACGGCGGCCGACCTGTGCGTGTTCTTCGTGGAGCGCGACGCCCCTGGGGTGGGGGAGCGGGCCCGCTGGGACGGGATCGGCATGCGCGCCACCGCCAACCACGGCATCACCCTCACCGACGTGTTCGTGGCCGCCGATGAAGCGCTGACTCTGCCCGGCGCCTTCGTGAAGATGCTCCAGGTGTCACGGGGCAGCTTCGTGGGCAACCAGTTGGCCGCAACCGCCGTCTACGCCGGTTGTGCCCGCGCCGTGTACGAGTACGCCGTGAACCAGCTCACCACCCGCACCTTCGCCGACACCGGGGCGCCGCTGGGCACGGGCGCCTTCTACCAACAACTCATCGGCGAGATGACCCGCGACCTCTCCGAGGCCGAGTTGTGGCTGCGCCGCCAGTTGGACCTGGAGACCTCCGAGCCGCCCATCCTGCCCAAGCCCGAGGTCATCAAGCAGTGGCGCCTGGCCAAGGGTTCCATCGGCGAGGCCGCGTTCAACGTGGGCCGCAACGCGGTGAAGGCGTGCGGCACCTCCTCCACCGGCAACTCGGGTCCCATCGCCCGCGGCCTGCGCGATCTGACCATGGGGCTGGTGCAGGCCTTCCCCGCCGAGAAGGGGAAGCTGGAAGCGGCCGAGTGGGTCATCGGCGGGGGCGAGATGAATCAGTTCGGCGTGGCCGGGCCGGCCTCCCCGGGGACCAAGTGAGCAACGGGGCCGCACCCGGCGCCTCGGTGCTCGATCTGCTGGTCGCCATGCGGGGCGTGTGGGTCGACCACCTCGAGGCCTACGACCCCGACGGCACGTTGATGACCGAGGATCCCTTCGGCGGCAAGCCCGGGCCGTTCCCCTACGACAACATCGTCTACGTCGACGTGGACCCCGGCACCGGCGCCTACCGGCAATCCAACGTGACCTTCCGCGGCCGCCCGCTGCACGTGCGCAGCTTCACCGGCCGGGTGGGCGCCGACGGCCTGCTGCGCTTCGATCAACTCGGCCCCGCCGACCCCGGCCACATCGGGGTCTCGGGTGGACCCGGCGTGCTGTGGTTCGTGCCCGAGCACATCGACACCGAAGGCGTACGCCGCTACAGCGAGCCCGACCACATTCGTCTGCTGGGCGCCGGCCAGCGCACCCGCGTCACCGCGCTGTGGCGCGATGGCCGTCTGGTGCGCACGCTCACCGTTGCCGGTCAGAAGGTGAGCGACGATCCCACCGTGCGCATTGCCTGGGATCCTCGTGGGCCCGACGGGCCGGTGCACGAGGAGCGCAAGGCGACCATGGTCTTCTCCGAGGAAGGTGGCACCGAGACATGAGTACGGCGACAGGTACCGCAACAGGGGTCGAGATCCGCGACCTGATCGACGGGCAGTGGAGCGTTCCGTCGGTGGCGTTGGAGGGTTGGTTGGAGGACCCCAACACCGGCGAGCGGCGGGCGGCCATGGTGGCCACCGACGACGGCGGCGTGGCCCGCGCCCTGGAGGCGGCGGCCCGCGATCACGCCGCCGGCGCGCTCACCGCGTTGCCGGTGGAGGAACGGGCGACGGTGTTGGAGCAGGCCGCCGATGCGCTGGCGGCCCAGTCGGAGCGGATCGCCACGCTCGAGTCGGGCGCCACCGGAGTGGTCATCGGCCTCACGTCGATGCTGGCCTTCATCGTGCACGCCAGTTTCCGCCTCGCCGCCATGCAGTTGCGGGAAGGCCTCACGCTGTCGGTGCTCACCGCCGACTCGGGCCGGCCGGTGGAGGTGCACCGCCGCCCGTGGGGTCCGGCGCTGTGCCTGGTGCCGTGGAACGCGCCGGCGCCGATGGCCGCCCACAAGGTGGCCAATGCGCTGGCTGCCGGTTGCCCCACCATCCTCAAGGTCTCCGAGTTCGCCCCCGACGGCTCCCAGGTGCTGGTCGAGACGCTGGCCGGCGTGCTCGCCGCCGCCGGGTTGCCCGGTGGCGCCTTCCAACTGGTGCACGGCGGTCCCCACGTCGGTGGACGCCTGGTGACCGATCCGCGAGTTCGGGCCGTCAGCTTCACCGGCGGCCTGCGCGGCGGGCGCGAGATCGCGGCCGCCTGCGCCCCCGACTTCAAGCCGGCCCAACTCGAATTGGGCGGCAACAACGCCCTGCTGGTGATGCCGGACTGTGATCCGACTCGGGCCGCCGCCGGCGTGGTCGACTTGATGACCTCGCTCAACGGCCAGTGGTGCCGGGCGCTCGGCCGCCTGCTGCTGCCCGAGGACCGCGCCGCCGAGATCCTGGACGCGGCGCTGGCGGCCCTGGCCGAGGTGGCCGTGGGCTCCAGCCTCGATCCCGCCAGTGCCATGGGACCGATGATCCACAGCGGGCACCTCGCCATGCTGCGCCGCCGCATCGGCGAACTCGAAGGGCACGGCGGGACCGCCCACGCCACCACTCCGCTGCCGTCGGGGCCGGGCAACTGGCTGGCACCCACGCTGGTGACCGGGGTCGACCCGGCGCACACCACCGATGAGATCTTCGGCCCGGTGGCCGCCGTACACACCTACCGCAGCACCGACGAGGCGGTGGTGCTGGCCAACGGCACCCCGTTCGGGTTGGAGGGCTACGTGTTCGGCGAGGACGAGGACGCCGCGCTGGCGGTGGCGCGCCGGGTCCGCGCCGGTGGGGTGAAGGTCAACGGCTCGTCGGTGATGAGCCTGCACCTCTTCGCGCCCCGCCCGGCGTGGGGACTGTCAGGCTTCGCCGAGGAGGGCACGGCCGAGACACTGCGCTTCTTCTGCGGCGCCCAAGTCGTTGGTGTCGAGGCGCCTCCGGCTGGTTGAGTGTCGGTCATGGCCGAACCGGACGAACCCGTCCCCTTCACCCGACAGACCACGCCGGTGGCCGACCCCGACCGGCCGGGCCGCTGGACGGCGACCGTCACCGGCGACTGGAACGCGCCGGTGCTGCCCCACGGAGGGGTGATGACCTCGATCGCCCTGCGGGCGCTGGAGGCGGACCTGGCCCTGCCCGCCCAACGGCTGCGCTCGGTGTCCACCGTGTTCGCCGCCCAGGTGCCGGTGGGCCCGGTGGAGGTGGAGACCAACGTGTTGCGCCGCGGCCGCTCGCTGTCCCAGGGCCAGGCGGTCCTGCGGGCCGTCGGGTCCGAGGCCGGGTTCCACGTCACCGCCGTGTTCGGCGCCGACCGTGTGGGTTATTCCTTCGCCGATGCCCGGCCTCCCGAGGTCCCTCCGCCTGGTGCCTGCCACGACTTCCTCTGGGGCGCGGAGGAAGCCGGGTTCGACTTCGCCTTCGAGCCCACGTTCTGGCAGCAGTGCGAGAGCCGCCCGGCCATCGGCCACCGCCCCTGGGAGGAGTGGCCCGCGGGCTCCTCGCTCAAGGCCACCTGGTACCGGTTCCGCGACACGCCCCGCCTGGCCGACGGCACGATCGACCCGATGGCGCTGGTGACGTTCTGCGACACGATGCCCGGCGCTATCGGCGAGTACACGGGCAGCGCCCGCCGCGCCCTCTGGCTGGCGCCCTCGGCGGACCTCACGGTGCATGTCCTCGACACGGCCCGCAGCGAATGGTTGCTGGCGGTGAACCGGGCCCGGCACGCCAGCGACGGGTACGCGTCGGTGGACATGGAACTGTGGGACCCCGACGGGTGGCGCATCGTGGCCTACGGCACCCAGGTCTGCTTCATGTCGTTCCCTGAAGGCTTCAACGGCTGAC
Source organism: Acidimicrobiia bacterium (assembly GCA_031376015.1). Classification (GTDB taxonomy): domain Bacteria; phylum Actinomycetota; class Acidimicrobiia; order Acidimicrobiales; family JACDCH01; genus JANMIX01. The sequence goes on from JANMIX010000430.1 coordinate 4,375, forward strand.
GGCTTCGGCTCGCCGCCGCGGCGCCCGCGGCGCTCGCAGGGCGCAGCGACACTTCTCGGGTCGGCCGTGGTTCAGCGGACCCAGGTGCGAGCCCGCCGCAGCAGCAACGCCGCGGCGACGAGCAGACCCATCAGCGCGAGCGGGGCATCCCACCCGGTATCGGGGCTGTGGAAGCCGGCGGCGGCATGGGCGCTGGCGGCAGCCACCTGCGTGTCGGCCACCGGGAACGGTGCGGCGTCGGTCGTCGCCGCTTGCACTGGGAGCATCAGCCGCGACGGGTGGGCGGCGTCGGCCAGCACCGTCATGGCGCCCGGCGGCGTGTCCTGCAGGAACCAGGGCGTGTCCTGCATCGACACC
>JANMIX010000530.1:0-2045 GCA_031376015.1 Acidimicrobiia bacterium
GTCGCCGTCGCAGATCACCCGGATCTTGTGCAGCGGCTCGACGACCTCGATGCGGTAGCCGCCCACGGCTGCGTCCATGCCCCGGCTGTCGAGGGCGTCGGAGAACCGCACCGCCCACTGGTGTTCGCCCTTGCGCACGCAGGCGTAGGCGTCGATGACCCCCAGGTTGGGGTACACGCCGAGCCCGGTGATGAGGAACTGCCCCCCGTCGCGGTCATGGGCGTTGAAGTAGCACCGGTCATAGAAGTTCCGGTCGCTGGAGGGCACGTGCTGCATCGACAGAGGCACCTGGTGGATGGGGTATTCGTCGAGGGGGTGCGGGAAGGTCATCGAGCCAGCTCCTTGGGTCGTTCAGGTCCAGTAGGTGTCGGTGACCATGCGGCGGATCGTCTCGCCGTTGATCAGCAGTTCGTCGACGTCGTCGGGCATGGGTCGTTCACCGAAGTGCACCGAGCGCAACCCGGTGCGCAGGAAGACCACGCCGTACTGCGCGGCGGCAAAAGCGGTGAACCACTCCAGCGCCCGCGGGGTGTAGCCGGTCAGCTTCTCGTACGTGCCGGCCACATCCTCGAGGCGCAGGAAGTCGGGCATGCCCCCCAGGTTCATCTGGGCGGCGATGTCCTCGAAGACGCGGTGGGCGTACACCATCCAGGCCAGATCCAGTTCCCTCGGGCCCAGGCACGCCATCTCCCAGTCGAGCACCGCCACCGGGGTGAAGTCGCGGTACATGCAGTTGCCGATGCGGGCATCGCCCCAGCACAGATGGGTCTCGTCGATCGCGGGGAAGTGTTCCTCCAGCCAGGCGAATCCCTGCTCGATGAGCGCGGAGTGATGGTGGTCGCGGGCGAAGGCGTACCAGCCGTGGAGCCGGGCCAGCCGGCGGCGCAGGTTGGTGGCGCCGGGCTCGGTGTAGGCCAGGAAGTCGAAGCGCTCGGCGGGACGGTCGATGGCGTGCAACGCGGCGAGCACCTCCACTGTGCGGTCTCGGAGGCGTTGCTGCTGCGCCGGCGTCGCGTCGTAGAGCCAGCTGTCGCCAAAGTTGTACGGCATGACGTCGGGGGGCACCTGACCCTCCACGCGGTCCATCACGAAGAAGGGCGCCCCGATGGCGGACGGATCGGTTTCACACCAGCGCACGGCGGGAACCGGCACATCGGTGAGTTCGGCCACTGTGCGGATGGTGTCGAACTGCTGGCGCATGTCGTAGACGGGGAACACCGGCACATCCGCCGGGTCGGGGGCGATCCGGGCCACCAGGTCATGGGCCCGACGCTCGCCGTGTTCGTTCCAGTCCGCCCGGAACAGCACGGTGTCCGAGGACATGCCGTTGGCGGTGGTGCCCGCCCATTCGGGCACCGTTGCATCCGCCTCGGCGCCCAGCAACCGGCGGAGCCACTGCTCGAAGCGGGCATGCACCGCGTCGGGGTCTCGGCTCGAGCGTTGCAGTTCGGTCGCCTCGACCGGCGCGTGATCCTTCATCACCGTTCCCTCACCGTCACGTCCACTGTCCCCCTCCACACTCTCGTTCACTGTGGTGTCGACTCTCGCGTCCACCGTCCAGTCCCATCGCCCCGGTGATGGTCCGTGCAGTCTGGCTCAGCGGGCGCCGAACCGGTCGAGCGCGGCGCGGGCGTCGTCGCCGCCCAGCAACGCCGAGAAGGCGGCGTCCTCGCGGGCCCGAGCCGCCGACACCGCATCGTTGCGGCCGCCCAGCAGCGCGGCTTTGATGGCTCGCAGCGCGGCAAGCGGATGCTGGGCGATGGCGCCGGCCAGTGCCATGGTGCGGTCCAGCACCTCCTCATCGGGGGTGACCTCGAGCACCATCCCCAACTCCGCCAGCTCGATGGCGCTCAGCCAGTCGCCGGTGAAGAGCACCTTCGCGGCCCGCTGCCAGCCCATCTGGGCCGGGAACAGCACGCTGCTGGCCGCCTCAGGCGGCACTCCCAGCGGCGCGAACGGCACCCGGAAACGGGCGCTCTGTGCTGCCAGGACGAGGTCGCAGTGGGGGAGGAGGGTGAAGCCGATGCCGATGGCCACCCCGTTCA
>JANMIX010000531.1:0-2194 GCA_031376015.1 Acidimicrobiia bacterium
CTTCGACGAGGACGCGGGCTGGCACGTGGCCGACGCCCTCGAGGCGCTCTCGGAGTTGGCCAAGATGGACGGTGCCATCATCCTGGCCGGTGACACCAGCCGAATCGCCCGCGCCAACGTGCACTTGGTGCCGAACCCCAACGTGGCCACCTCCGAGACCGGCACCCGGCACCGCACTGCCGAGCGTGTTGCTCGCTCCATCGAGATCCCGGTGATCTCGGTGTCCGAGGACATGCAGGTCATCGCCGTCTACGTCCGCGACGGCAAGTACCCACTGGAGCCCACGCCCCGCCTGCTCAACCGGGCCAACCAGGCCCTGCAGACCCTGGAGCGCTACCGCGACCGCCTCGACGCGGTGTCGGGTTCGTTGTCCGCCCTCGAGGTCGAGGACCTGGTGACGCTGCGCGACGTGGTGACCGTGCTGCAGCGCACGGAGATGGTGCGGCGCATCGCCGAGGAACTGTCCTTCACCATCGTCGAGTTGGGCAGCGACGGCCGCCTGGCCCGCCTGCAACTCGACGAGTTGATGGGTGGCGTCGACGACGACCGGCGCCTGGTGATCCGCGACTACTTCGACGAGGACGCGGGCTGGCACGTGGCCGACGCCCTCGAGGCGCTCTCGGAGTTGGAGACCGACGTGTTGTTGGATCTCAAGGCGGTGGCCGAGACGTTGCACATCGCGGGCAGCGACGCCGACCTGGAGAGCAGCCTGCAACCCCGTGGCTACCGGCTGCTGGCCAAGGTTCCGCGCCTGCCCGAGCCCATCGTGGAGAAGATCGTCGAGCGCTTTGGCAGCCTCCACAAGATCATGCGGGCCACCATCGATGATCTCGACGATGTCGACGGAGTGGGCGAGACCAGGGCCCGCGCCATCAAGGAGGGCCTCTCCCGCTTGGCGGAGGCCTCCATCCTCGACCGCTACTCCTGAGTTGCTCCCGAGCCGGTCCGCCGGCGCGCCAGACTCCTACCGGTCCGCAATGGCGACCGAACCGGCCCCGAACCCTGGAGTGTCCACCAGTGTCCAGCGAACGCATCGTCCTGCCCTCAGGTACGCCTGCCGCGGTGTCCCGCGCTCCCGGCGCTGTGCGCGGGGTGGTGCTGATCCCCGACATCATGGGCCTCCGGCCCCTCTTCGATGACCTCGTGGCCGACGTGGCCGGCCGCTACGACTGGGCGGTGATCGCCCCCGAGCCCTTCCCCGGGCGCGAATCCGAGCCGGTGCCCGATCGATTGGCCACCATGGATCGCTACGATCACGCCCGTCTGCTGACCGACTGCCTCGAGGCCGCCGGTGCGCTGGCCATCGAGCCGGTGGCCGTGACGGGGTTCTGCATGGGAGGCATGGGGGCGCTGCGGGCCGCGGCCACCGGCCGTTTCGACCGGTGCGCCGCCTTCTACGGGATGATCCGCCTGCCCGATGACTGGCAGGGCAGCGCCACCGATCCGCTCGACGATCTGGCCGCGGCTGGCACCGCCGATCGGGTGCTGGCCGTCGTCGGCACCGCCGACCCCTACACGCCGCCTGCCGATGTGGACGCTCTCGAGGCCCTCGGTGCCACCGTGGCCCGGTACGAGGGGGCCGAGCACGGGTTCGTCCACGATCCGGCCCGACCCGCGCACCGGGCCGAGGACGCAGCCGACGCATGGGCCCGCGTGGCGGCGTGGTTCGCCGCGTAGCGAGCCGGAGGGTCAGTTGGCCCGAATGGTGAGCTGGCGGCGATCGAGGATCCGGTAGCGACGGTCGATCTGATCCAACCAACCCAACCGAACGAAGGCGGCGATGGCCTTGTTCACCCGTTCCCTGGAGGCGCCGACCATGCCGGCCAACTCCTCCTGGGTCACCGGCAGCGTGAACTCGTCGTTGTCGCCCGCCAGTTCGAGTAGCCGCTTCGCGGTACGGCCGGTCACGTCGAGGAACACCGTGTCGGCCAGTGCCTCGTCCATGTTCCTCAGGCGGCTGGTGAGAAGGGCCACCACACCCCACAGGAGCGCGGGCCGGGCCTCGTAGATGCTGCGCACCGGCCCATAGGGGATGGCCCACACGGTGGAGGGCTCCAGCGCCCGAGCTTCCGCCGAGCGTCCGCGCTCTTCGAACATGCTCATCTCGCCGAACGGGTCACCGCGCTCCATGAGGGCGAAAACCGATTCGCGCCCGTCGACCGAGCGGCTCGCAATCGCCACCCGGCCCCGTTCC
>JANMIX010000471.1:0-4153 GCA_031376015.1 Acidimicrobiia bacterium
GCAGAGCAGCACGTCGAGCGTCCCCGTAGGGAGGACGACCGTGGGTAGACGGCTGCCGTGGTTGGTTCGTCCTGGCGGTCGCCAGGCCGAGGGGAGAGCATAGCGGCGCCCGGCGACGGCGCCCCAACGGGCGGCTCGGCCCCGGCCCCGCCCTGCTCATCAGCTGGCACAGGGTGCCATCCCGCAGCCTCGGGCCGGCACCAGCCGGGCGCGGGTGGTGCCGCGGTCCAGATAGGCCGCGGGGTCGAGGTAGACGCCGCCGGCGCGCAGTGTGAACAACAGTTCACCCCTGGCAGTGCCGACGGTGTCGCCGGAGCGCACCCGACCACCCAGGGTCACCTCAATGCGGGCCAGCGGGCCCACCGTGGCGCGCACCCCGGCCCACCGGGTGCCGGCGCCGCGGTCGAGCTCGATGACGACCCAACCCCTCCGGGCAACCTCGCCGGCAAAGACCACCTGGCCCGGCCCTGGGGCGCGCACGACTTGGCCAGGATGGGCGGCGAAGCTCAACCCTCGGTGACCTGGCCCGTAGGGGCCCTCGGGCGCCACGAACGGACGAGCGCGGGGCGCCTGCACCGGCGACAGGTGGAGCTGGTCGGGGACCGAGGCCGACGCCGGTGGACCGCCGGCGGCGGCGAGCAGGCTGAGGAGCAACACGGTGGCGGACAGGCGCAACAGCAACGACATCGGGGTACCTCCTGGGAGGGGCGCGGTCGCCCCGTCGGACCGGTGGGCGCGGCCGCGCCGAAGACAGACCAGGAGGAAGCTTGCGTGAGGCGGCGGAAGTGGCCGCGAGGTTCGGTGACCCTCAGGCGGGTTCGCGATCGGTGGCGGCGAGCCGGCTCCGGAGTTGCAGGATCGCCTTCGTGTGGATCTGGCAGACCCGGCTCTCGGTGACGCCGAGGACGTTGCCGATCTCGGCCAGGGTGAGACCTTCGTAGTAGTAGAGGCTAAGCACGATCTTCTCGCGCTCGGGCATGCGGTTGATGGCCTCGGCCAGCAGGTGGCGCATCTCCTCTACTTCGAACTTGCCCATCGGGCCGGCCTCGGGGTCGGCCAGGGTGTCGCCGAGGCTCATGGCGCCCTCGGTGCGGTCACCGGAGCCCTTGACCACCTCGTCGAGAGCGGCCACACCGATGAAGCTGATCTGCAGGAACATGTTCTGCAGGTGTTCCTCGGTGACACCCAACTCCCGCGCCAGTTCGGAGTCGTCGGGGGTGCGGTGCAACTCGGCCTCGAGTTTGGCGTAGGCCCGTTCCAGCGAGCGCGACTTGGCCCGTACCGAGCGCGGCACCCAGTCGATGGAGCGCAGTTCGTCGAGGATGGCGCCCTTGATCCGCGAGATCGCGTAGGTCTCGAACTTCCAGCCCCGTTCGGGCTCGAACTTCTCGATGGCGTCGATGAGTCCGAAGATGCCGTAGCTCACGAGGTCGGACTGCTCAACGTTCTGCGGCAGGCCGACGGCGACGCGGCTGGCCACGTACTTCACCAGCGGGGAGTAATGCACGATGAGGGCGTCGCGGGCTTGGCGCGCCCGCCCATCGGAGAAGGCAGCCCACAGCCTCGCGACCTCCGCCGTGGCATCAGTGCTCAACGAAGATCCCCCTCAGGCTCGTGGATGGGTGGCGTCGAAGGTACGGCGAAGGCGCTCACGACTCACATGAGTGTAGTGCTGGGTGGTCGAAAGGTCGGCGTGGCCCAGTAGTTCCTGCACCGCCCGCAGGTCCGCGCCCCCATCGAGCAGGTGCGTGGCGAAGGTGTGACGCAGGGCGTGCGGGTGGGTGGGGGCCACCGCTCGGTGGTCCAGGATGCGGCGAACATCCCGAGGGGTGAGCGGCAGACCGCGGCGGTTGAAGAACAGCGCCGCCGATCCGTCCTGGGGCCACCGCTCGCGCAGGGAGAGCCACCGCGCCAGCCGTTCGACCGAGACCGCGCTCAGTGGGACCTGGCGTTGCTTTCCGCCCTTGCCCAGCACCACCAGGCGCCGCCGATCCAGCTCGAGGTCGGCGACACGGATCCCGCACAGCTCGCTGACCCGCAGCCCACTGCCGTAGAGCACCTCGAGCACGGCGTCGTCGCGAGCGCGCGTAAGGGCATCGTCGCCTTCGACCCGCGCCGGTACGTCGTCGAGGAGTTGGTGGATCTCGTCGGTGCGCAACACCCGGGGCAACCGGCCCTCGCCCTTCGGGGCCGACAGGCGCAACGTGGGATCGATATCGATGCGCTGCGTCCGCGCCAGCCATCCGAAGTAGCGCCGCAGTGACGACGCCATCCGGGCCATCGACCTTCGGGCCTTGCCCTCGAGGCTCAACTGCGCGAGGTAGCTGCGCAGGGTGAGCCGGGCGACCTCGCCGGGCGCCGACAGCCCGTTGCCCTCGGCCCAGTGGACGAAGGCCTGCACGTCGCGCAGGTAGGCGGCCCTGGTGGCCGGGGCCACCGAGGTGAGCGAGGCGACGAATTCCTCGACACACCAGGCCGAGTCGGTCATTCGGCCACGCTAGCGACACGCTCCGTGCTCGCCGTGTCATCCCCGCGGGACCGCTGGCGGCGACTCGTCGCCCACGCGCTCGAACCACCCGCCGCGTTCTTGCAGCCAGCCGCTCTCCACCAGCGCGCAGGTGACCACCGCCAGCTCGCCGATGCCCATGGCCGTGCGGGCGAGGAGATCCTCGAGGGTGGCCGGCTGCCAGCCGAGAGCGTCGAGGACCCGCGCCTCGGTGGCATCGGGGGCGGGCCGCCGGCCGGGCCGGTGCAGCGCCGCCGCCGGCGTCAGGCTGAGGGCCACCAGCACGTCGGTCACATCGCATGCGGGGAGCGCCACGTCACCCAACAGGCGGTTGGTGCCCACCGAGGCTTCACTGCGGATCGGCCCGGGCACGGCCAGCACGGGCCGGCCCCGCTGCACGGCGCAGTCGACCGTGAGCAACGACCCGCCGCGCTCGCGCGACTCGACCACCACGACGACGTCGGCCAGAGCCGCCAGCAGCCGGTTGCGGGCCGGGAACCGCCAACGATCGGGCTTGGCGCCCGGTGGCGCCTCGCTGAGCAGCACGCCTGTCTCGGCCACTTGCTGCCACAGACCGCAGTTGGCGGCCGGGTACACCACATCGAGGCCCGAGCCCACGACCGCCACCGCCGGGCCGGGGCCACCGGCCTCCAACGCGCCGCGATGGGCGCAGGCGTCGACCCCCAGGGCGAGACCGGAGATCACCCCCACCCCCATCGACGCCAGGGCATGACCGAACTCACGGGCGGCGCTGCGGCCGTACTGGGTGGCATTGCGGGTGCCCACGATGGCCACCCGCGGGCCCTCCAGCAGCGAGAGGTCGCCCCGCACGTACAGCAGGGCGGGCGGTTCGGGATCCTCGGCCAGGACCGCAGGGAATTCGCACGAGGATCGGCTCAGCACCGCGATGCCCGCCGCCGCCATGGCCTCCCAGTGGGCGCCCACGTCGTGGACCCGCGCCATCGCCGCCCACGACTCGGCCAGTTCCGCGGGCGCGGCCGAATGCCGGCCCTCGCACACCAGCGCCCAGGCGTGCGACGGCGAATGCGCCCGCAGCAGCCGGTCGAGGCGGTTCGGACCCACGTTCGCCAGCGATGCGAGGGCCACCGCGTAGGCGTCCTCGGGCAGGCCGCCCTCGACGGGTTCGCTCATGACGCCACCGCCAGGGTGGAGCCCACCTCGACCCGGAGCGACAGTGCGGTGGCCACGTGATCGAGCGTGATCCGCCCCGCACCTTCGAGGTCGGCAAGGGTGAGTGCCACCGCACGGGCCCGGGCCACACCACGCCCGCTGATCCTCCCGGCCCTCAACCGACCCTCCAGCAGGCGGGCCGAGGCGCTGTCCAACGGGGTGGCCGCCTCGAGGTCGGGACCGCGCAGGTGGGCATTGGCGGCGACGCCGCGCTCGCGCGCCCGGACGCGGGCCGCGACGACACGGGCCGCCACCACCTCGGTGGATTCCCCGGCCCGGGCGCTGAGCAGTTCGGTGGGGTCGGGCCGGCTGAGCACGAGACGGAGGTCGAAACGGTCGAGGAGCGGGCCCGACAGCCGCCGCTGGTAGCGGGCAAGCGCGGCGACCCCGCACCCGCAGCCATCGGGGCCGGCCGCGGCGCAGGGGCACGGGTTCATGGCGCCCACCAGAAGCACC
>JANMIX010000534.1:0-5240 GCA_031376015.1 Acidimicrobiia bacterium
GCCCTGCGCGATGAGGCGTTCGACGTGGTGCATCTCCACGAACCGCTGGTGCCGGGGCCGTGCCAGACCACGCTGCTGTTGCGCCCGGCGCCGCTCATCGGCACCTTCCACGCGGCGGGGGAGAGTTTCGCCTACAAGTACCTCCGTCCGCCTCTGCGGTGGGCGGCGCGCCGGCTCGACCTTCGCTGCGTCGTGTCGGCGGATGCAGAAGAACTGGCTCGCACCCACCTCGGCGGGGAGTACATCGAGCTCTTCAACGGCATCGAGGTCGACCACTTTCGCGTTGCCGACGCCTGGCCCACCGAGGGGCCCACCGTGTTCTTCGTCGGGCGCCACGAACCCAGAAAGGGCCTTGGGGTGCTGCTCGAGGCCATGGCCATGCTGCCGGCCGAAGTGCAGCTGTGGGTGGCTGGTGACGGCCCCGAGACGGCCGACCTCCAGGCCCGTTTCGGAAACGACAACCGCATCGCCTGGCTGGGGCGCATCGGCGACGCCGAGAAGGCGGCGCGGCTGCGGGGAGCACACGCGTTCTGTGCGCCATCCCTGCGAGGCGAGTCCTTCGGCGTGGAGCTGCTCGAAGGCATGGCGGCTGGCACCCCGGTCGTCGCGTCGGATCTGCCCGGGTACCGCAACGTGGCCCGGGCCGGGGTGGACGCGCAGTTGGTCGAGCCGGGCGATCCTGTGGCGCTGGCTGCGGCGCTGCGCGTCGCGCTGGCCGGGGAGGCCGGCGCCCAGGTTCAATGCGGCACCGAGCGCGCCGATGAGTTCTCGATGGACAACCTCGCCCGCCGCTACGTGGAGCTGTACGAACGCATCCGCTGAGCGGGTCGCGTCGCTCCGGCTCCGGACGCGAGAGAGGGGCCCCGGCGAACCGGAACCCCTCTCTCGGCTACATGTGTTGCCGTGACTTTTGCTGCGACGTTGTGGTGTGGCGATTGCGTTGTGCGGTGTTGCTTGAGTCCACTGTCGCCCGATTCGCGGTGCTTGCCTATGGCCCGATCGTGTCGTTTTGGATGACTCGAACGAACTAGTCCTTCACTTGGCCAAGCGGTGGCCCTTACGGCGGCGGGTGAGCCGGTACGATGCCGGGCAATGCCAATTCTCGTAGTGCTCGCCGTGGTCGTCGTCATCGCTCTGTTCGTGATGGCCACCTACAACGGTCTCATCCGGCTGCGGAACCGGGTCGACAACGCCTGGTCGCAGATCGATGTGCAACTCAAGCGCCGGTACGACCTCATCCCGAACCTCGTCGAGACAGTGAAGGGTTACGCGGCGCACGAGCGCGAGACGCTCGAGGCCGTCGTCAACGCCCGAACCCTCGGTATCAACGCCCAGGGACCGGCCCAGCAGGCGCAGGCCGAGAACATGATCTCGGGGGCGTTGAAGTCCCTCTTTGCACTCTCCGAGCGCTATCCCGATCTGAAGGCCAACCAGAACTTCCTGAACTTGCAGGAGGAACTGACCGGCACGGAGGGCCGGATCAGCTACGCCCGCCAGTTCTACAACGACACGGTCCAGAAGCTGAACACCAAGATCGAGTCGTTCCCGGCCAACGTGATCGCGGGCATGTTCCACTTCACCCGGCGCGAGTACTTCCAGATCGAGGAAGGCGCCCGCGATGTCCCCCGGGTCAGCTTCGGCGGCCAGGACGCCACGCCTCCCAGCGTGTAACCGGTGTACGACCAGGTCACCGCCAACCGGCGTCGCTCCGCGCTCCTGATTGCGGGTTTTGCCCTCTTCGCCGTCCTCATCGGCGTGATCGTCACCTCACTGCTGCGCTTCGGGATCGTGGGCGTGGTGCTGGCGGTCGTGATCGCAACGGGGATGGCGTTCCTGTCGTACTGGAAGTCCGACGCCGTGGCGCTGTCGATGAGCCGGGCTCAGCCGGCAGATCCCGTTGTCTATGCGCGGCTCCACAACGTGGTGGAAGGGCTGTGCGTGGCGGCCGGCCTGCCCAAGCCCCGCCTCTACATCGTGGAGGACGAGGCCCCCAACGCGTTCGCCACCGGCCGTGATCCCCGGCACGCCGCCATCGCAGTGACCAGCGGTCTGCTGGCCAAGATGAACCGAGTCGAACTCGAGGGGGTGCTGGCCCACGAGCTGTCGCACATCAAGAACTACGACATCCTGGTCTCCACTCTGGCCGTCACGATGGTGGGCTTCGTCGCGCTGGTATCGGACATCTCGATCCGGGCGCTGTGGTTTGGCGGCGGTCGTTCCCGCAACGACAACAACAATCCGGCGGGCGCGTTGCTGGCCATCGTCGGCTTCGTGCTGTTGATCTTCGCTCCGATCATCGCCCAGCTCATGCAACTGGCCGTGAGCCGCCGGCGCGAATCGCTGGCCGACATGTCCGGGGTCGAACTGACGCGCTACCCACCGGGGCTCATCTCCGCCCTGGAGAAGCTGCGTGACGACCAGACGGTGGTGCGGGCCCACTCGAGGGCCACTGCACATCTGTGGATCGAGCAGCCGATGCCCACCACCGCGACCGAAGGCCATCTGTCGCGTGTCAACCGTCTGTTCGACACCCACCCGCCGCTGGAGGAGCGCATTGCCGCCCTCCGCGAACTGTGAGGTCGGGTCTGCCACTCTGGACCCGACGTCTGCACACCAGCGTCTGACTTCCCACACTCGCAATCCCAAGGTCTGGTACGTCCATGTCTGAATCCGCACCGTTTGAATCCGCACCATCCGAATCCGCACCGTCCGAATCCGGACCTCGTGAACCGGTCGACCGCCGCAACTTCCTGACCCTTTCCTTGGGTGCCGGCGCCGCCGCAGTGCTCGCCGCCTGCAGCGGTGGGGGCAAGACGACCGCACCGACCACCACGGCGTCGTCCACCACCAGCACCACGGTGGCCACGACCACCACCAGGCCTCCGGTGGTGGCCCCTCTCACGGGGCTTGCCTACAAGGCCGACCCGGCCCGACTCCGGCGTCCGGCGCTGGTGGTGAAGATCGACAACGCCGACTCCGGCGAGTCCGCCCGCCCCCAGACCGGTCTGGATGTTGCCGACGTGGTGTTCGAGGAGATGGTCGAAGGGTCAGTCACCCGCTTCGCGGCGGTGTTCCATTCCCAGGATTCCGACCCGGTAGGGCCGATCCGCTCAGGTCGCGACACCGACATCGAGATCCTCTCGGCGCTGAACCACCCGCTGTTCGCCTGGTCCGGGGGCAATGCCCAGGTGGTGGCCGACCTCCGCCGGTCGCCGCTGTCGGACCTGGGCTACGACGTGGTGCCTTCCGCCTACTTCCGCTCCGGCACCAAGCGGGCGCCCCACAACCTGTACTCGTCCACGTCCCAGCTCTTCGCCAAGGCGCCAGCCGGGGCGAAGCCGCCCACCCCCCTGTTCGCCTACCGCCCGCTGCGGGCTCCCGCGCCGGCCAAGGCGCCGATCGTGCAGTCGGCCAGGATCGTCTTCGGCGGCGGCGCAGCATCGGCGCCGGTGGGCTGGCAGTGGGATCCCGCCACCGGCGCGTTCCTGCGCAGCCAACGAGGGACCCCACACGTTGCCGCCTCGGGCCGGCGTATCGCCGCCGCCAACGTGGTCATCCAGTACACGTCGTACTTCCGCAACGGCCAGACCGACATCGTGGGGACCCCCGTGTATCAGGCCCAGTTGGTCGGCACCGGTGTGTGCGACATCCTCACCGCCGGGCGCCGCGTTCGTGGGACCTGGGCCAAGGCATCGGCCACCCGGCCGACTGTCTACAAGGACGCGGCCGGCGCGGTCATCGGCTTGACTCCCGGCATTACCTGGGTGGAGCTCGTGCAATCCGGTGGCACCAGTTTCCAGTAGTAGATGATTCGCCTCCGCCGTCCATGGCGGCCGTGAAGCGCTGCGTCGCAATCGGCTTCGGAGTCTCGGGGTGGGGCCGGTAGCCTTGCGGGCATGACGTCGCACGAAACCGGCACCCTCCGCGTCAAGCGCGGCCTGGCCGAGATGCTCAAAGGCGGGGTGATCATGGACGTGGTCAACCCCGAACAAGCCACCATCGCCGAGGATGCCGGTGCCTGTGCCGTGATGGCCCTGGAGCGGGTTCCGGCCGACATCCGTCGCGACGGCGGGGTGGCCCGCATGAGCGATCCCGAGATGATCGAGGGCATCAAGGCAGCCGTGACCATCCCGGTCATGGCCAAGGCCCGGATCGGCCACTTCGCCGAGGCGCAGATCCTGGAGGCGCTCGGGGTCGACTACGTGGACGAATCCGAGGTGCTCACCCCCGCCGATGAGGCGCACCACATCGACAAGTGGGCGTTCGCCGTGCCCTTCGTGTGCGGGGCCACCAACCTGGGTGAAGCGTTGCGGCGCATCTCCGAGGGCGCCGCCATGATCCGCTCCAAGGGTGAGGCCGGCACCGGCAACATCGTGGAGGCGGTGCGGCACCTGCGTTCCATCCTGGGCGACATCCGCAAGATCACCCAGGCCGACTCCGCCGAGTTGTACGGCTGGGCCAAGACCCTGCAGGCGCCCGTGGGCCTGGTGCAGGAGATCGCCGAGACCGGCCAGTTGCCGGTGCCGCTGTTCTGCGCCGGTGGCATCGCCACCCCGGCCGACACCTCCCTGGTCATGCAGTTGGGCGCCCAGGCGGTGTTCGTCGGATCCGGAATCTTCAAGTCCGAGGATCCGGCCCGCCGGGCCAAGGCCATCGTCGAAGCGGCCACCCACTTCGCCTCGCCCGAGATCCTGGCCAAGGTGAGCCGTGGCCTCGGCCACGCCATGCCCGGCCAGGAGATCGGCACCCTCGAGACCCGCCTGGCCGAGCGGGGCTGGTAGGCGGCGGCGGTCGCCGTCCTACACTCTCGGCCCGATGGGTGCGAGGCCTCCAGGTGGGCACAGGGATGAAGGTCGGACTGCTGGCGCTTCAGGGCGCCTTCGATGCCCATGCCCGGGTTCTCGCCGGCCTCGGCGCTGAACCACTGGCCGTCCGCAACGTCGACCAACTGGCCGCCTGCGACGCGCTGGTGCTGCCCGGGGGTGAGTCGACCACCATCGCGATGCTGCTGGAATCCGCCGGCCTGTTCGAGCCGCTCCGTCAGGCCGTCGCCGCCGGGTTGCCGATCCTGGGCACCTGTGCGGGGATGATTCTGCTGGCCGGCGAGGTGCTCGACGGACGCAACGATCAGCGGAACTTGGGCGCCATCGACATCGTCGTGCGCCGCAACGCCTTCGGGCGCCAGATCGACAGCTTCGAAGCCGACCTGGCCTTCGACGGCTGGGACGATCCCTTTCGCG
>JANMIX010000549.1:0-2951 GCA_031376015.1 Acidimicrobiia bacterium
GGGGATCTCGGTGAACCCGTCGGGAGCGGGCGGGACGATGAGGCGGGGCTGGCCCGTGCCGGCACCGCCGACGGAGGTCACGATCGAGTTCGTCAGCGACTTGGCCCACTCCCGCAATGCCGCCGCGGGCCGCACACCGTCATTCACGATGTAGGCCTTCAGCGTGGCCACTTGGCCGATGGTGTGGGCGTCGGCATCACCGATGCCGAAGGCGATGATGTTGGGGCGGAAGCTCCAGGTGGGGTCGACGAGTTCGGCATGCGCCTGCTGCCAGTCGGTGTCGGTGGGCTGACCATCGGAGAGGAAGAACACGGTCGGGCGATAGACCCGGAGCCCGTCGTTCTTGAGATCGGCGATGTCCTGGGCGATGGTGGCGCGCAGGGTCCGGAACGCGGCGCCGTAGTTGGTCACGCCGTCGGCGGCCATGCCGGGCATGGAGTTCACCTCGCTGAGATCACTCAGGCCCAGCAGCACTTTGGCGTCGGTGCTGAAGCCGACCAGGCCGAATCGGGTCTTGTCGGCGATGACGGGCTGCGTCACGATCTCGGCGTGCAGCTCCTTGAGGCTGGCGTTGATGGTGTCGATGGGTTCGCCGGACATCGAGCCCGATTCATCACACACGGCATAGAACGGCAGGACGAGATAGCCCTCGTTCATGAGGTCTCCTTCAGCTGAGGTCGAGTTGGGGCCGCACGGGGCGGGCGATGGTTTCCGGCAGGGGGCCGCGTTGCACCGGCGGCGGACGTTGCAGGTCGAGCACGGGACGAGGACCCCGGCCTGGGACTGCGGCGAGGGCGGGTTGTTGTCCGCTCGAGCCTGCCCGCTCGCCTGCGGTCCCGGTGACCGGACCGCCGGCAGGAGCCTCGGCGGCCTCGAGCGCGGCACGCCACTCAACGGCCGTGGGCCGGCTGCGCGGGGGACCGGCCGCCCGTATGGCGAGCGCCGCAACGTCCGGCATGGCCGACAGGGGCGGGGGCACGTCGTGGCCGGGTCGTCGGTAGGCGTCGCCTGCGAACACCCGCACCACCGCGGTGGCGAACTTGTAGCGGTCCGACTCCAACGTGGTTCGTTCGCCCGGCCGGAGCGCCGGGTCGTCCCAGTCGGGGGTCTGCTTTGGCCGCAACACCGACGAGCTGCCGCGGCGCCGGAAGGAGTCGCAGTCGATCAGGAACACGGCCGGCTCGGGTGCCAGGCTCCACAACCAGTTGCGGGGCGACACGTCGCCCACGATCACCTCGTGGTGGTGGAGGAGTTCGAGCACCGCCGCCCACCCGGCGCAGAGGCGCCGGAGCTCGTCGTAGTCCGGCAGCCGCAGGCCGTGCAGGTGCTTGCGGGGGAACAGCAGGTGCTGAAGTTCGGTCAGGACCCGGCGCCCCGCGGCCGGACCCGAGGGCACCCGCAGGCCGAACCGGTCCGGCACCCTGGTCATCAGGAACCCGACGGGCCTGCCATCCTCCGTCACCGCACGGTCGGGCCACGCACAGCAGCGGTCGAGCAGCGTCGACTCCGCCTCGTCCAGGTGCGCACGCAGGCCGATGAGCGCGTCCAAACCGCCGGGGTCGGGGGGCGCAGCCCGGTGGTACCGCTTCAGCACCACGTCAGGCCGGCCGACGATCTCGTGCACGGTGCCTTCACCGCCGGCGCCCAAGGTGGCACCGAGACGGAGCGCGGACAGCTCGAGGGGGGTTCCGGTATCTCCGCTCGGTGTGGCCTTGCCCATCTGACTCCTGTCGCTCAAGGGCTGATTCTTCCCGGCCCGTGACCGGGAGGGGCGCATACCCGCCCGGTGCCACGCGCGGCGGACGAGGTGGGGGAGTCCGACGCCGGTGCACACGCCGGGGGACGCACGGCAAATCGATGCGCTCGGCCCGAACCCATTCGGAGCCGTCGCGAGCCGGCCCGTACCATCGACCTTCGTGGAACGGGAGGAGGGTCGACTCATTCGCCGGGGGGCCGCAACCCTCGTGTGGCTGATCCGGCGCAAGCCGGGCACCTTCGCCGTCGCCGTCACGGGGGCGGCGGTGTACGCCGGGGCCACCGTGGCCGGGTCATGGGCGCTCGGCCGGGTGACCGACCGCGTGATCCTGCCCCGCTTCACCGGAGGCGACGTGGCCGGCGGCGCCGTGTTCGCCACCGTCGGCCTGGTGGTCGCCATCGGCCTGCTCAAGGCGGCCGGGATCGTCACCCGACGCGGCTTCGCCACCTTCACCAACGCCGGGGTCGGGGCCTCACTGCGGGAATCGGTCGTGCGCCACTTCCAGGCCGTGCCGTACTCGTTCCACCAGACCAACCCCACCGGCGAACTGTTGGCGTATGCCAGCAGCGACGTGGATGCCACCATCGAGGTGCTGGCCCCCCTCCCCTTCGCCCTCGGGGTGGTGGTGATCCTGGTGTCCTCTGCCGCCTGGATGCTCTACACCGACCCCACGCTGTCGCTGGTGGCGTTCGTCGTGTTCCCCCTCCTGCTGGGCATGAACGTGTTCTACCAGCGGCGGGTCGAACGCCCGGCCGCCAGCGTGCAGGACCGCCTCGGCGAGGTCTCCGGCGTGGCACACGAGAGCTTCGAGGGCGCCATGGTGGTCAAGTCCATGGGGGCCGAGGCCATCGAGGCCAACCGATTCCGCGCCGCGTCCGAGCGGCTGCGCGACGCGAAGATCCAGGTCGCGACCATGCGGGCCACGTTCGACTCCGTCCTCGACAGCCTGCCCACCGCGGGCATCACCCTGCTGTTGCCGGTGGCGGCCTACCGAGTCGACGCGGGCGCGGTCTCCGTCGGGCAGGTCGTGAGCTTCGTCAACCTCTTCACGATCCTGGTGTGGCCGCTGCGACTCATCGGCTACGTGCTCGGCGAACTGCCCCGTTCTGTGGTGTCCCTCGACCGCATCCGCTCGGTGCTCGCCGAACCGGTCGACCCGCGATGGGCGAACCCGGACCTCGACGGGCCGGGTGCG
>JANMIX010000652.1:0-9092 GCA_031376015.1 Acidimicrobiia bacterium
GCCACCGTGGCCCTGGTCTCGGCCAGGCGGGTGCCGGCGTCGCCGGGACGGCTGCGCCGAGCCAGCACGGCCAGGACGGGCTCGAGTTCGGGCAGGAAGGGCGAGACCGTCCGGCGCTGGGCCCGGGTACCGAAGGTCCGCCGGTCGGCGTGGGAGAGGGTGAGGTGCTCCATGGCCCGGGTGACGGCCACGTAGAAGAGGCGCCGCTCCTCGGCCAGCGCCTCGGGGGTCACCGCGTGGCCGATCGGCACCAGGCCCGCCTCCAGGCCGGCGAGGTGCACCCATGGCCACTCCAACCCCTTGGCGGCGTGGAAGGTGGCCACCGTCACCGCGTCGGCGCTCACGGTGGCGTGCTCGCCGGTCGAGGCCGTGAGCCAGGCCGCGAAACCGGCAGCGTCCGGCGCGGTCTCTTGATCGAAGTACTCCGCCGCCAGGCGAACCAGCTCCAGCCGATTGCCGTGGCGGGTCTCCTCGGCGGGTGATCGCGGCGCGGTCCCTCCGGCCTCACCGCCGCCGTCGCGGACCCCGGTCTCGCGGTCCTCGTCGGCCAGCACCGCCGCTTCCAGGGCGTCGACGGCGTCGCTGAACCGGGGGGCGCGGGCCAGCGCAACCATCGCGTCCCGGATCTCGGGAAGCTCGGCGAAGGGTTGCTGGCCGAGCACCTGGACCGGGATGCCCGCCGCCCGCAGGCTGTCGGCGAATTGGTTGACCAGCGCGTTGGTGCGGACCAGCACCGCGTGGTGCGACCAGGGGTGACCGGGGCCGTGATGGGCCCGCAGCGCGGCCGCCAGCGCGGCGGACTCCTCGGTGTCGCTACCGAAGCGCAGCACGGCCGGCTCGGCTCCCTCGGGCCGTGTGGGCCGGAGGCGCACGCCGGTGAGGGCGCCGGCGTCGAGGATGCGATTGGCCAAGGCCAGGACCTCCGGCCCGGACCGATAGTTGCACTCGAGTCGCACCTCGCCGGCGCCGGCGAATCGATCGACGAAATGCGCCAGCAACTCGGGGTCAGCCCCGTTCCAGGCGTAGATGGCCTGGTTGGGATCGCCGACCACCGTGAGGTCGCGCCGGTCGCCCAACCACGCCTGCAGCAGACGGAACTGGAGCGGGTTCACGTCTTGGAATTCGTCCACGTAGAGGTGACGGAACGCCCATCGCTGGGCTCCGGCGGCTGCCTCATCGGTCTCCAGAAGACGCGTCAGGTTCCACAACAGGTCGTCGAAGTCGATGAGCCCCCGCCGGCGCTTCTCTGTCTCGTACCGGCTGTAGATGTCGGCCAGCCGCTCGGTGCCGCCCGGGGGGCGACGGTCGGCCGCGTTGGCCACCTCGGCATAGCGGCTGGGGTTCACCAGGCGGGCCTTGGCCCAGTCGATCTCGGCCGCAACCTCCGCGACGTCGGGCCCCTTCACCCCCTTGAGGCGGCCCAACACCCGTCCCTTGCGGTCGAGCAATGCCGGCGCGGTCCGGCCGTGGTCGGCCCAGTGCCGCCGCAGCTGGGCGAAGGCGACCGCGTGGAACGTGCCCGCCGTGGGACGGTCGCGCAGGCCGAGCCGGCCCAGCCGTTCGCCCAGCTCGGCGGCTGCGGCACGGGTGAAGGTGAGGGCCAGCACCCGCCGTGGGTCTTCCACCCCGGTGAGCGCCCGGTAGGCGATGCGCCGGGTCAGCACCCTCGTTTTTCCCGATCCGGCACCGGCCAATATGGCCAGTGGCGAGGCGTCGCTGGTCACCGCCGAGCGTTGCTCGTCGTTGAGCCCCTCGAGGAGGTGATCGGCCTCGGCTTCGGGGCTCACACGGGTAGTTTGCCTTCATGGCGTTCTCGCGGAACCTGCTCAACGACAACGAGGAGCTGGTGCTCGACCTGCGGCCCCACTGGTTCTTCATGTTCGAGCCGGTGGCGGCCCTCTTCGGCGCCATCGTGCTGGGCCTCGTGATGCTGCGCTGGGCCCCCGACAGCGACCTGCTGAACAAGGTGACCGACATCCCGGCGATCGTGCTGATCCTGGGTTGTCTGGTCTGGTTCGGGATCCGCTACGCGCAGTGGGTCACGACGAACTTCGTGGTCACGACCGACCGGATTGTGTTCCGCGAGGGGGTGCTGGCCAAACGTGGCATCGAGATCCCCCTGGAGAAGCTCAACACCGTGCGCTTCAACCAGTCCATCTTCGAGCGCATCATCGGTGCCGGCGACCTGACATTGGAATCCGCCGGCGAGTTCGGCCAGGAGACCTTCGAGGACGTCCGCAGCCCGAGCCAGGTGCAGAACGAGATCTACCGCCAGATGGAGAGCAACAACCAGCGGATGTACAACCCCGCTTCGTCTGCGCCCGCCTCAGGGTCCGGGCCGGCACCGGCGGCCGCGGGGCCGAGCATCGCCCAGCAACTCGAGGACCTCGATCGGCTTCGGCGCAACGGCGTAATCACCGAAGCCGAGTTCGCGGCCAAGAAGGCGCAGTTGTTGGACCGGATGTGATCAGTCCCGAGGAACGTGCGAAGCGACTGGCCGCCCTTCAACAGGAATTGGTCGACGACTTCGTGAGGGACCTGCCGGCCCGCTGCGCCATCTTGCAGGCCGCAGCGGATTCAGGTCTCGACCGCACCACGCACGGCGCGCCCGAGCCGCTGCTGCGCGCGGTGCACAACCTGCGCGGCACCGCCGCGGCGACCGGCTTCGGCGAGGCAGCGGCCCTGGTGAGCAGGGTGGAGACACTGTTCGTCATGCCCTCCGCCGCGCCGGACACGATCTCCTCGGTCGCGGGCGACCTGGCACGCTGCCTCCCCGGTCTGTGCGGTGCCGGTCCCGATGATCACGAGGCCCGTGCCCGTCTCATCCGGCGGCTCGATGAACTGGCCGTGCCCTCCAGAGAACCGCCGCCTGGCTACTTCACCTGATTCCCCGCGCCTCGTGATCGGCGCCGTCAGGGTGTGGACCTACAGGGCCTCGACAGTGGCGCCGGCGGAGGGGCGCACGGTCCACCCCTCTTGCAGGGCCCCCGGCTCGGTCATGGCGATGACACCACCGCCCCAGCCGCCCCCGGTGAGCCGGGCGCCGAACACACCGGGCCGGGCGCACAGGTCCTCGACCAGTGCGTCGAGCACATCGGTGGTCACCTCGTGATCGTGGCGCAGGCTCTCGTGGCTCTCGCGCATGAGCGCTCCGGCACCGTCGCGGTCGCCGGCGGCGAGTGCATCGACGAACTGCAGGACGCGGCGATGTTCGGTGATCACGTGCCGGGCCCGCCGCCGCAGGATCGGATCCTCGAGGCCGTCCAGCACCGCCACGTCGAGGCCCGGCAGTGGACCCAGCACGGCCGCGGCCGCCTCCACCTCTGCCCTTCGCTGGGCGTAACCGCTGCCGGCCAGCGTGCGGGGCTGGCCCGAATCGATCACCACGAAGGCCACGTCGTCGGGAACGGGCACGAGGCGGGTGACCAACGTCGTGCAGTCGAGCAGCAGCGCCTGGCCTTCGGCCCCGCACAGGGAGGCGAGCTGGTCCATGATCCCGCACGGCACCCCGGAGGCCGCCAGCTCCGCTCGCTGGCACTGTTGCGCCAGCCGCACCCGGTCGAGCCCTTCCATGGCGTCGGGGCCGAGCAGCGCGAGGGCCACCGCTACTTCCAGCGCGGCCGACGACGACAGGCCGGTGCCGATGGGGATGGTGGTGGTCACCTCGCCCACGATTCCTTCGCGTGAGGCGAGTTCGGCCAGCACGGCGGCGACGTAGCTCGCCCAGCGGGGCGTCACCGTCGTCGGATCGACGGGCTCGAGGGCCAGCACTGCGGGCTCGTCCTCCGACACCGACCGCAGCGCGACCCGGTCGTGGCCGCGTTGGGCCACCACGGTCGTGCCCAGTTGGATGGCCATGGGCAGGACCATGCCGCCGGCGTAGTCGACGTGGCCGCCGATGAGGTTCACCCGGCCCGGCGCGTGGGCGCGCACCCGCAGCGAACTCACGGCAGGATCACGGCCCGCAGGGCGGCGGCGGCATCCTCGGGTACCACCGGGTTGACGAACAGCCCGCTGCCCAGCTCGCCGGCGGCCACGAATCGCTGGACCCCGGGCGAGCGCATGGGCACCGCGATCTCCACGTGCAGGTGCGCCTGGGGCCAGGCGCCGCCGTCGGTGGGGCGCTGGTGGATCCACAGCATCGACGGCATCGGGCGATCCCACAGGAGGTCGAGACGCTGCAGGGCCTCGGCCAGCGTGGCGGCCAGACCTCGCCGCGAACGGGCGTGGATCGCGGGGAGGTCGGCGACGTGCTCCTCTGGCGCCACCACGAGCCCGTAGGGGTACACCGACGCATGGGGGACCCAGGCCCGCCAGCCGTCGAAGGCCACCACCAGCCGGTCGCCGGGCTGCTCGGCGCACAAGGCGCACCCCTCCGCGGCGGCGCGGGCCAGTTCGGCGGCGGGGGCGGGGGGCACGTCGGTGTAGGCATAGAGCTGCCCGTGCGGGTGGGGAATGGTGGCACCGACCTCGGCACCGCGGTTCTCGAAGGGCATGACGTAGGCGATGTCGTTGCGGGCGCCGAGGATCTCGGTGCGTTGCGCCCACAGGTCCACGACCTTCACCGCGGCGTCGAGGCCGAGTGACCAGAAGGTGGCATCGTGCACCGGCGAATAGAGGATCACCTCGCACCGGTCGCCCTCGAAGCTGGGCCATCGGTTGGGAAACGCCTTTACGTCGTAGGGCTCGGGGGCTTCCAGGCCGCCCACGCAGAACGGGCAGTCGGTGCGAGGCAGATTGGGGCGGTCCTGGCGGCTGGCCGCCACCGCCACCACCGCCCCGGTGAGGGCGTCGGTGCGGATCTCGAGGCTCACCGCCGCTCAGCCATCCCGGCGCCAGGCGGCGATGGCGGCGCGGTAGGCGCCCGCCGCGTCCTCGCCTATGGCGTCCTCTTCGGACCACCGGATCCCCCGCTCGCGATCGACACCGAAGAGGCCGAAACGGGGCTCGTAGCTGCCCCACTCGTAGTTGTCGGCCAGGCACCAGTGCCAGTACCCGCCCACCGGCATGCCGCCCTCGGCCATCCGGCGCAGCCGGTCCAGATGCGCGGTGAGGTACCGCGGCCGGGTCCATCCGTCGAGGCGGGGGAACGAGCGCCCGTTGCGGACCCGGTTGCACAGCCCGTTCTCCACTACCCAGACCTCCCGGCCGGGCTCGGTGTGCAGGTCGGTGTACAGCTCGAAGCCGTCGGGGTCGGGCGGGTCGTCCCACAGCATCCGGCCGGGCAGCCAGTTGCGACCCCCGGCCGTGCGGTGGCCGGGCACCCGCAGGTGGTGCCGTACCACCGGGTCGTAATGGTCGACCTGGATCACATCGAGGGTGCATTCATGCGGGCACCGGTAGACCGCGTCGACGGCGCGGGGAAACGCCCGTTCCAACGGGATGGCGGCCGCAGCCCATCGCCGCAGGAGCGGCTCGGGGCCGCTGGCGGGAGTGACGCGGGCTTCGAACTCGCGCTTGCGTTGTACCAGCC
Source organism: Acidimicrobiia bacterium (assembly GCA_031376015.1). Taxonomy (GTDB): domain Bacteria; phylum Actinomycetota; class Acidimicrobiia; order Acidimicrobiales; family JACDCH01; genus JANMIX01. The sequence continues at coordinate 5,474 of JANMIX010000652.1, forward strand.
AGTCGTGCAGGCCGTGCCGGGGGATCCCGTGCAGCCGGGCCACCAGCACGTCTTGGAGCAGCCGGTCGAGCTCGTAGAGGGAGAACGAGTAGTTGTTGGTGGAGATCACCGCGTCGGGCCGGACCGCCTTGATGGCCTCGTAGCCGAGCACGTGGGCGGTCAACTGATGATCCATCGAGCGCACCACCGAACCGACGGCGAGCCGCTTGGCCGGCGGGAATTCGCCGGTGAGGTAGGTCTGCAGCGCCAGGATGTTGATCTCGTTCAGGGTCACCCAGTGCTGCACCTGAGGAGCGAACTCGGCCGCCGCCCGAGCCGCCCATCGGGCGTAGCGCTCGGGACCGGTGAGGTCGAGCCACAGGCCCTCGCCCACCCATTGCGGCCAGGTGAAGTGCGACAGGGTCACCAGGGGCGTGAGTCCCCGGTCGTGGCACGCGTCCAGGATCGAGCGGTATCGCTCCAGGGCACGGTCATCCCACCGTCCCTCCTCGGGTTCGCAGCGGGCCCACTCGATCGAGAGCCGGAACGAGTCGCACCCCAGGGCCGCCACGCGGTCCAGTTGCTCCTCGTAGCGGTTCCAGAAGTCGAGGGCCAGCCCCGAGGGCTCGACACGCCCCTCATCCTCGAAGCGGGCCCAGTTGTTGCGGGGCTCGCCGTGCCCGTTGTAGCCGCCTTCGATCTGGAACCCGGCAGTGGCGACGCCGAAGAACATCAGCGGAACCCCGCCAGCAAGGGGGCGAGGCGGGTCAGCTCGTCGATCAGCCACGGTGCCCGCAGGGCGATGTTGATCTGGTCGGCGCCGGCCTGCACGTACTGGCCGATCCGCTCCACGATCTCGGCATCGCTGCCCATGAGCACGCCGGGGCGCACGCCGTCGGTGAGGGCACCGAACTGCTGGCGAAGGCTGTCCTCGCTGAAGGCGAGACCCAGGTTCACCGCGCACCGCAGCTCGGCGGGGTCACGGCCGAAGTCGTCGCAGTGGCGGTGCAGCACGTCGCGCTTGCGGGCGAAGGTGGCGGGGTCGAGGAAGGGAACATTCCAACCGTCGGCCAGCTCGGCGGCGATCTTCAGTGTCCGCTTCTCGCCCGCACCACCGATCCAGATGGGCAGGGCCGCCTGCACGGGGCGGGGTTCGCAGCGGGCGTCGGTGAGCGAGAAGTGGGTTCCCTGGAAGTTGGACACCTCCTGGCGCAACAGCATCCGCACGCATCGGGCCGACTCCTCCAGCAGGTCCATCCGTCGTCCGGTCGGTGGGAACTCGATGCCGTAGGCCGCGTACTCGTTGAAGGCCCACCCGGCGCCGAGGCCGATCTCGGCCCGTCCACCGCTGAAGTGGTCGATGGTGGCGATGGCGTTGGCCAGCACGGCCGGGTGCCGGTACCCGGCGCAGTACACCAGCGAACCCACCCGCACCCGTTCGGTGAGACACGCCAGCGCGGCGTGGCTGGCGACCGCCTCGTGGCAGGTGTAGCCGTTGAAGTCTGCGGAGTAGAAGTGGTCCCAGATCGAGATCCAGTCGAAACCCAGATCCTCGATCGTTCGCCACAGCGAACGCAGCTCCTCGGTGGTGGTGTTCTGCAGTCCGGTGTGTACGCCGAAGAGGGTGGGCATCGCCGAGCAACGTACCGCTCTCGGGCCCCGGACAACGGCGGAGCCCCCGCGATGCCGATCCGCTCTGTTTGACCGCCGGAACGGCCCGCGGCGAGCATGCCCGGATGCCGACCGTGGGGGCCAATGGGATCGAGCTGTACTACGAGGAGCGCGGCGACGTTGACGGCGTGCCCCTCGTGGCCATCAGCGGACTCGGATCCAGCATCCGGATGTGGGACGACGCCTGGCTGGACGCCTTCGTCGACCGAGGTTTCCGGGTGTTCACCTTCGACAACCGCGAGATGGGTCGCTCCACGTCGACGTCCCATCCCGATCTCGACCTGATGGGATCGGTGGTGGCCGCCATGGGTGGCGACCCCGGTGGCGCGCCGTACACCCTGTCGGCCATGGCGGCTGATGTGGCCGGCCTGCTCGACGCCCTCGAGGTTGCCGACGCCCACGTGGTGGGGGTGTCGATGGGCGGGATGATCGCCCAGACGTTCGCCATCGAACACCCCGACCGGGTCCGCACCCTCACCTCGATCATGTCTACCACCGGCGAACGTGAGGTCGGCACCCCCGCTCCCGACGCGGCGGCGGTGCTGTTGCGTCCCGCTGCTCACGACGAGGCCAGCTTCGTGGACAACCACGTGGCCACCTGGCGGGTCATCGGCACGCCGGAGGCCTTCGACGAGGAGGCGCTGCGGGAGCGGGCGCAACGCTTGTGGGCCTGGGGCGTGAACCCGATCGGCGCCGGTAAGCAACTCCTGGCCATCCTCGCCTCGCCCAGCCGCGAGGCGGGCCTGGCTGCGCTGGAGGTGCCCACGCTGGTGGTGCACGGCGATGCGGACCCACTGGTCAATGTCTCCGGTGGCCGGCGCACCGCCGAACTCGTTGCGGACTCGACCCTGCTCGAGATCGAAGGCATGGCGCACGACATCCCGTCGTTTCATCGAGCCGCGGTGGTCGACGCCATCACCACCCACGTACAGACCATGGAGGTCGCCAACCAATGAGCAACACCACCGGACCGCTGCGCGGCGTGAAGATCATCGAGATCGCCGGGATCGGGCCCGGCCCGATGGCCGGGTTCATGCTGGCCGACCAGGGCGCCGAGGTGATCCGGGTCGACCGGGCCGGCGCCGTCAAGGGAGGCGATCCGGCCACGCCTCCGGCCAACCCCTCGGACCGGGGCCGGCGCTCCATCGGCGTCGATCTGAAGTCGCCCGAGGGCGTGGAGACCGTGCTGCGTCTCGTCGAGCAGGCCGACGCGATCTACGAACCGTTCCGGCCCGGCGTCGCGGAAAAGCTGGGCATCGGCCCCGAGGCCTGCCTCGCCCGCAACCCCCGCATCGTCTATGGCCGCATGACCGGCTGGGGCCAGGACGGGCCGTACGCCTCGATGGCGGGTCACGACATCAACTACATCGCCCTCTCGGGCGCCCTGTGGCACATCGGCCGCGACGGCGACGCCCCCCTGCCCCCGCTGAACCTGGTGGGCGACTTCGGCGGCGGCGGCATGCTGCTGGCCTACGGCATGGTGTGCGGTCTGCTCGAAGCCAAGATGTCGGGCCAGGGCCAGATCGTGGACGCGGCCATGGTCGACGGGGTCGGTGCCCTGATGATGTTCTTCTACGGCATGAAGGCCATGGGGCTCTTCGATGAGAAGCGCGGCGCCAACCTGCTCGACACCGGCGCCCACTTCTACGAGGTCTACGAGACCGCCGACGCCAAGTTCGTGTCGATCGGTTCGATCGAGTCGCAGTTCTACAAGGAACTGCTGCGCCTCACCGGCCTGGAGGGCGAGGACCTGCCCTGGCAGATGGACAAGGCCGAGTGGCCGTCGATGAAGGATCGTCTGACCGAGGTCTTCAAGCAGAAGACCCGCGACGAGTGGTGCGAGATCATGGAGGGCACCGACGTCTGCTTCGCCCCCGTGCTCGGCATGGTCGAGGCGGCCGACCACCCGCACAACGTGCAGCGCGGCACGTTCGCCGAGGTGGCCGGGGTCCTGCAGCCCTCGCCGGCC
>JANMIX010000656.1:0-3365 GCA_031376015.1 Acidimicrobiia bacterium
CGCAGGTGCGGACGACGCTGCCCACTCGGCCCATGTAGTGCAGTGGGATGAGGTTCTGGCGCAGGGTCACGCTCGTGACGTTGCCGATGGCGACTGCCACCGCTTCCACGCACAGCGCCCCCGCTGCCAGCACGGCGCCATTGGCCGAACCCACGACCGCATAGGCGGCGGCCGCCACCCCCGCCGAAAGGGCGAGAGTGGTAGCGGGATCGGTTCTGAGCCGAGTCGCCAGCATGCCGCCACCGATGTTGCCGGCCGCACCCACGGCCAGGAAGACCCCGTAACCGGCGGAGGAGAGATGGAAATCCCGCAGCGCCAGCAGCACCAGCACGGCGAACGCCATGGCCTGGCAGAAGGCGAGGGTGGCGATCAGCCCGGTCAGCACCACGAGGGGACGGCTCCCCCGGAACCAGCGCAGACCGTCCCGCATCTCGTCCGATAATGAGGTGCGTGCCTCCTCTGGTGGGCCGTGGCGAGCGACGCGGGGCACCGCCACCCCCAGCATCAGCGCCGAGAGGGCAAAGCTGACGCTGTCGACGACGAAGGGGGCGGCCATGGCGACGCTGAACAGTGCGCCGCCCAGGGCCGGACCCAGGAATTGTTCGCCTGTCATCTGGATGGAGAACAACCGGCCGTTGGCCCGACCTCGACCGGCAGGGGCAACCAGCATTGGAACCACCGCCAGGCTGGCGGCGGCGAAAAGTGATTCGAAGGTCCCCAGGGTCACCGCCAGGGCGAAGATGGCAACGAGGTGGGCGTGGTCGCTGGCCACCAGCACGGCGAAGCCGGCCAGCACGACCAAGCGCACCACGTCCGCACCCTGCAGCAGGAAGCGCCGGTCGTAGCGATCGGCCAACGCGCCCGAGGGAAGCGCGAACAGCAGCCACGGCAGGCGTTGGGCGGCGGCCACGCCGGCGACGATGCGCGGGTCCGAGGTGGCCTGAGCAGTGAGGAGCGGAAGGCACACGGCCGCCACCCCGTCGCCCAGGCTCGAGATCCCGGTGGCGCCCAGCAACCAGCGGAGCAATCGGTTCTCGGGCAGCTGTGGCGAGACCGATGCATCAGGGCCCGGGCCCTCGGGGTCGATCGGTGTGCCAGCGATGGCGGTCATTGTGGTCTGTGGAGCGGCATGAGGTTCGACATTCGTTCGACGCCGGCGGATGGACTCGGAAGGCGACGGACCGAGCGCTGCAGAAATTCTCCACGAATTCCTCAGGTCTCGCTCCGGTCCGTCGATCCGTCCGTCTGCTCGGGTCGAACCGCATGGGTGTGGAAGCTGAAGCGGTCACGATTCTGACTGAGTGGGACTGGGACCCTCCTGGGGTCTCAGTGCCACGTACCGTTGGCGATACGTGCCATGCGGGTCACCCCCTCGGTGAAAACCTCTTTATGCGGTGAGCTAACCACCCCTCCGCTCGAATGGGACACAAGTGCCGGATCCGGAACCCCCGGAGTGTGTCCGAACGACGACGTTCCGTCGATAGCATTTTGGGACCATTTCACGAATGACGCGTCCGGGTACCAGCGAGGTAGCCCTGTCGGATTTTTCCCACCGAAGCCCTTTCTTCCCAGGCTGAGGTGCCGACAAAGACTCGAAGATCGGTTGGGGAGCGTGGAATGAGTCGAGATCGCCGGGCAACGCCACTGACGGAGGGCCAACGGGTCTGGTGCCTGATTGCCGCCATGGCCGTCGCCGGCGCGCTGATGTGGACCTGGATCGGCACGTGGAGCGCCCACCGCGGTTCGCCCGGTCTCTGGTGGCCCGCGCTGGCCGTGGCCTTCGCCCTCTCGGAGATCTACCTCGTCCGCTTCGAGTTCCGGGGCGAGACGAACGCCCTCACGTTTGCGGACGTTCCTCTCGTCGTGGGTGCCGCCGCTTGCGCCCCGATCGCATTGCTGGCCGCACGGCTGCTGGGCAGCGTCGCCGCCCTCGCGCTGTGGTTCCGTCAGTCGCCGGTGAAGCTCACCTTCAACCTCGTGTTGCACGTGGGCAAGACCGGAGTCGGCGTGGTGGTCTACCGAGCCGCATTAGGCGACTCGTCGCCGGTGTCCGTGCGTGGTTGGCTCGCCGGCCTGGCGTGCATCGTGGTCGTCGACATCGTCGCTCAGGCGCTGCTGTTCGCCGTCATGTCGGTGTTCGCCGGCCGTCCCTCCCGTGTCGTCATCTGCCAGGCGGTCACCACGATCGCTGCCTTCGCGGTGGCCACCACCAGCCTGGCGCTGGTTGCGGTTGCGCTGGTATGGGAAGACCTCAAGACGGTGCCCCTCCTCGGCCTGCTCATCGCCATCTTCGTGGCCGGCACCCAACGCCACATGGCCCTGCGGGACCGCTACGAGAACCTCCGGCTGCTCTACGAGTTCACCGATTCGGTGTCGGCCGCGCTCCCGGTCGACGAAGCCGTCACTGCCGTGCTGGCGGGCGCCCGTGACATCCTTCGGGCCGAGCGGGCCGAGTTGTGCTTCCCGGCCGAGACCGACGGCGCCCGCCGGGTTCGGCTCGGTTCGGGTGACGCCATGGAGTTCGTGACCGAAGCGCCCTCGCGTCTCGAGAGCGTGGCTCTGGAACGCGGCGGCTCGGTGCTGCTGGTGCGGGGCGAGCCCTCCGATAGCGGCATCCGCGACGGCGTCGCCGTGCAACTTCGCTTCGGCGAGGTGAGCGGCGTGCTCATGGTGGCCAATCGCCGCAGTGGTCTGGTGTCCTTCACCGAAGACGACCAGCGGATGCTCGAGTCACTGGCGAACCACGCCGGCATCGTGTTGCAGAGCCACGAACTGTTGCGGCAGTTGCGCGGTGAGGCCGCGGCCAAGGAGCACCAGTCGCTGCACGACGCCCTCACCGGCCTGGCCAACCGCACGCTCTTCGGCCGCACCGTCGAGGCCGCGTTGGCGGCCGGCGAGGCTCGGGCCGTGCTCCTGTTGGACCTCGATCACTTCAAGGAGGTCAACGACGCCCTCGGGCACCACACCGGCGACCTCGTGCTCGTCGAAGTGGCCCGCCGCCTCGTCCGCGCCGTAGGCCGGCGGGGCACGGTAGCCCGCCTCGGTGGCGACGAGTTCGCCGCGGTACTCACCGACCCCGAGGTGCAGCCCCTCACCGTCGCAGCTGACTGTGCCGAGGCACTCGACCAGCCAGTGGTGCTCGACGAGCTGTCCCTGGTGGTGGGCGGCTCCATCGGAGTGGCCCTCGCCCCCGAGCACGGCGACGACGCGTCCACCCTCTTGCGACACGCGGATGTCGCCATGTACGAGGCCAAGAACGAATCCGGCTCCCTCTCGCTGTACCGGCCCGAGCACGATGCCCACACCCGCCGCCGCCTGACCCTGGTCGGCGAGCTGCGTCGCGCCATCGAGGAGCACGAGTTGGA
>JANMIX010000729.1:0-5438 GCA_031376015.1 Acidimicrobiia bacterium
CCTGAAGGCCGCGTCGTGTGCTGGAGCCGGGGCGCCGAGGAGTTGCTGAAGTGGACGGCGGAGGAGATGCTCGGCCGCCCCCTGCTCGAGATCGTCGACAACCCCGACCTGGCGGCTGCGCTGGGCGACGCAATCTCGGCGGGACCCCGCTACTCGGATCGCATCGAGTTCGACGTGCGGACCAAGGCAGGCGAGCCCGTTCCACTGATGCTGTTCCTGCGCACTATCGATCACGAGGGAGTGGTGGCGGGACGCGTCGGATTCGGTCTCGACATCCGCCAGCGGCGCGAGGCCGAGGAAGCCCGCGCCGAGGCGACGCACCTGTTGCGGTACCGCAACCGCCAGCAGGAAGCGGTCGTGCATCTCGGTGAACGGGCCCTGCGGGGCGCCGACCTCGACAACCTGCTGAAAGACGGGGCCGTCACGGTGGCGAGTGCCCTCGGGGTGAAGGTTTCGAGCATCTACGAGCTGACCCCGGACGCCCGCACCGCGGTGCTGCGAGCGAGCACGGGCTGGAGCCGCGGGGCTCTCGGTTCACGGCATCCGGTGGAGGAGAGCTCATGGTTCGACTTCATGCTGCGATCAAGCGAACCGTTGCAATCCGACACCCACGACGAGGACCGATTCAGGACCGATGACGTGGTGCGCACCGCGGGTCTGGAGCGCGGAATCGCCGTGCGCCTCGAAGGGCGCGAAGGCGTGGTCGGTTTCCTGACCGCCATGGCCGACACCGAACACCAGTTCAGCGCCGAGGATCTGCGCTTCCTGCAGTCGGTCGCCAACGTGCTGGCTGCGGCATTGGACCGGGCACGCGTCTCGGAGGAAATCGAGCACCGGGCCCTGCACGACCCGCTCACCGGCCTGCCCAACCGCACCCTGCTGCTCGATCGACTCGCACACGCACTGGCACGAATCGAAGGACGACCCGAGCAGGTGGCGGTGCTGTTCGTGGACCTGGACCGCTTCAAGCGGATCAACGACACCCTGGGCCAGCACAACGGGGACCAGGTACTGATCGAGGTCGGTCGCCGGCTCCGCGGAGGCATGCGGGCGGCCGAGACCATCGCCCGGCTCGGTGGCGACGAGTTCACCGTGCTGTGCGAGGACATCGTGGACCCCGACGAGGCGCTGAGGGTCAGTGACCGACTCACCCGACTGCTGGCGGCGCCGATCCGGGCGGGCGACCACGATGTGGTGCTCACCGCGTCGATCGGTATCGCCATGGGCGGCGCCGGCGACGAGCCCGACCGGTTGCTGGGCGACGCAGACGTGGCCATGTACCGCGCCAAGACCCTCGGCCGGGGTCGGGTACTGCAGTTCGACCAGGAGATGCGCAGTTCCCGCATGGCCCGCATGGAGATCGAGGAGGCGCTGCACCGCGCCCTGCCCGGCGGCGAATTCCGCCTGCACTACCAGCCCCAGATCGAGCTGAAAACCGGGCGTTGCCGGTCGGCGGAGGTGCTGCTGCGTTGGGAGCACCCCGAGTGGGGCCTGGTACCCAACACCCAGTTCGTGGAAGTGGCGGAGGATTCCGGTTTGATCGCCGACATCGGCGCCTGGGTCATCGATCAGGCCTGCGCCGACCTGGCGCTGCTGCGCCGCCACCACCCGCAGTTCAGCATCTCGGTCAACGTCTCGCCCCTGCAGGTGGCGGAGACCGACCTGCTGCGCATCATCGGTGAGAACCTCCGGGCCCACGACATCCCACCCGACGCCCTGGTGCTGGAGATGACCGAGAGCCGCCTACTCGAGGACCTGGCCGGCGCGGCGCGGATCCTGGCACCGGTGCGCGCCCTGGGAGTCAGGGTGGCCATCGACGACTTCGGCACGGGCTACTCGACCCTGAGCTACCTGACCCAGCTCACCGTCGACGAGGTGAAAATCGATCGCACCTTCACCTCCGGACTGGGCACCGAGCCTGGCGCGTCGGCGGTGATCGCCGGCATCGTCGCCATGGCCGAGGCCCTCGGGTTGCGCATCGTGGCCGAGGGCGTCGAGTCCGAGGCCCAAGCGGCGACACTGCGCGACGTCGGCTGCCATGCCGGCCAGGGCTACCTGTGGTCGGCGGCCTATCCGATCTCCGAGCTCAACGGGTGGCTCCGAACCCGGGAACGGGATGGTGTGATCAGCCGGACCGGGAGGTCCGAGTTCTGAACATTCGGTGAACCGGGGACAAAACCGGCGGTCACGCCGCTAGCTTCGACGGATCCGGTCCGACCAGTGGAGGCTCGATGTCCGTTCGCACAAAGGCGCAGATCACACAATGGTGCGCTCCGGCCCGCAACCTCACCTGGGTGGCCGCCCGGTTCGGACACCGGTAGAGATGGCGGCCTCCCCCACGACCCGTGGCCACCTCAGCATCGAGGTCCATCTCGACCCTGACGAGGGCGCCCGGGCCCTCGCTGCGGACGTGCGCAACGGGCTGACCGCTGCACACAAATGGTTGCCTTCCAAGTGGTTCTACGACGAAGTGGGTTCGCGCCTCTTCGACGACATCACCCGCCTTCCGGAGTACTACCCCACCCGGCGCGAGCAGGCGATCCTCGACCGCTACGGGGCCGACATCGCGGCTGCCTCCGAGGCCTCGACACTGATCGAATTGGGTTCGGGTACCTCCACTAAGACCCGCACCCTGCTCGATGCGCTCGACGGGGCAGGCACGTTGAAGCGCTTCGTCGCGTTCGACTGCTCCGAGGAGGTGCTGCTCGAGGCCAGCGAGACCATCGGCGGCGCGTACCCGCATATCGACGTGCATGCCGTGGTCGGCGATTTCGAGCGTCACCTGCAGTTCCTGGAGAATTGCACCGGTGATCGGGCCATGGTCGCGTTCCTGGGCGGCACCATCGGCAACTTCGCCCCTGCCGAGCGCGCGAGGTTCCTGGCCGCGCTTGCGGCGGCGGTTCCCGAAGGCACGCAGTTCCTGCTGGGCACCGACCTGGTCAAGGATCCGGCCCGCCTGGTGGCGGCCTACGACGATGCCACCGGTGTCACCGCAGCCTTCAACCGCAACGTGCTGGCTGTGGTCAACCGTGTGCTCGACGGCGACATCGACGTCGACTGCTTCGAGCACGTGGCGATGTGGGACGCCTCCGAGGAGCGCATCGAGATGCGTCTGCGTTGCCGGCGCTCGCACCGAGCCCACCTGCGGGCCATCGACCTGCAGATCTCCTTTTCCGACGGCGAGGACATCCGCACGGAGTGGAGCAGCAAGTTCCGCCGCGCCGGGGTGGAAGCCGAGTTGATCCGTGCCGGTTTCGCGCTGGACCACTGGTGGACCGACCCCGAGGGCGACTTCGCTCTCTCCCTTTCGACTCGCACCCGCTCCCCCCGAATCCCCTGATCCAGCCTGCGCCGGTGGCAGGCTGGTGCGGTGCGGCATCGCGAGGAGATACGCGACCTGCTGGGCCGGTATTGCGAGGCCATCGACCTGGGTCGCTTCGACGACGTCGGGGCTCTGTTCGCCGAGGGGTGCCTGGCCGACGAACACGGCAATGAACTGGCCCGGGGCGCGCCGGCGGTGTCGGCGTTCTTCACGGCCGGCACCCAACTTCACGACGGCTCGCCCCGCACGAAGCACCTGGTGATCAACAGCATCTTCGAGGACGGCGACGACCCCGGTTCCGAGACGACGAGCCCATCGAGCGCCCCCAGTCAGACCCGCAGCGTGGTGCGGGCCCGGTCGTCATACCTGGTCTTGCAGGGGGTGGAGGGTTCGGCGTTGCAACCCATCATCGCCGGGCGGTACCACGACACGTTCGTCCGGAGCGGGACGCAACGCTGGCAGTTCCATGAACGGCGGTTCCTGGTCGACCTGATGGGCGACCTCACCCGACATCTGGCCTTTCAGCTCTGAGCGCGTCAGGGCGAAGGCAGCAAATGGGCATTCCTCCTAGCGCGAACGCGCGTTATGCTCCGAAAAGGGCGACAAGGGGGAGGTCTTCGGCCATGCTGGACAAGCGCTGCGACGCACAGCTGGCTGGCATCGAAGGATGCCACTTCCGTCCCTGCACCCTCCCGTGAGTTGAGTTGCACATGATCTTCAAAGCACCGCGCACCCTGTGCGCCTTCGTAGTGGTGAACCTCCTGGCTGCCCTGGCGGTCAGCACCATGACCGGTGTCGTGGCCCCTCGAGCGGCCAACGCCGCCAGTGCGGCACTGTCACAGAGTGCACTGCCACTCAACGACACCGCCTACCCCATCCCCGCCGGTGCCCTCTACGTGTCGCCGTCCGGCTCCGACTCGGCCGCCGGTACCCAGGCCGCGCCGCTGCGGACACTGGGGAACGCACTCACGAAGGCGGCCTCGGGCGACACCATCGTTCTGCGCGCCGGTACCTACCGCGAGAGCATCAACTCGATCACCAGGCGGGTGACGATCCAGCCGTACCCGCACGAGAAGGTCTGGTTGAAGGGCTCGGTGGTGGTGACGAACTGGGTGCCCTCGGGCACCAAGTGGGTCGCCAGCGGCTGGACCACGCGCTTCTGCACCACGTGCATCGACCCCACGCTCGTGCAAGCTTCGTACCCGGCCGCCGGATACCCCGATCAGGTGTTCATCGACAACCTGCCGCAGGACCAGGTGTTGAGCGCCAGCGCGGTCGTGCCAGGCACGTTCTACGTCGACACCGCCAACAGCCGGCTGATCCTGGGGAGCAACCCCGTCGGCCACCTCGTGGAGTCCTCCACGATGACCAAGGCGATGCAGTTCAACACCACCGGCGCGGCCTGGTCGGTGGTCCGCGGCATCGGCTTCGCCCAGTACGCCCCCAACTGGTCCTATTCCGCTGCTCCCGCCGCGTTGATCGTGAACACCTCCGGAATCACGCTCGAGAACGTGACGGTGGCCCAGTCGGCCTCACGCGGCGTGTACTTCAAGGGTGGCAGCACGCTGCGGTCGTCCTACGTGGTGTTCAACGGCATGGGCGGCATCAGTGCCAACGACTTCGACAACGGCACCATCGAATCGAGCACGATCGCTTCCAGCAACATGGAACATCTGAGTATCGCTGCCACCGGTTCGCAGGATTGTGCCGGGATCAAGCTGACGTCCTCCACGAAGGTGGTCATGCAGGACGACGTGATCAGCGACAACCTCTGCAACGGTGCCTGGTTCGATGTGTCCTCCAGCCAGATCACCATCGTGCGGAACCTTGTGCAGCGCAACGCCGGGCACGGCATCGCAGTGGAGATTTCCGCCAATGCCATAGTCGCCTCCAACGTGTCGACCGACAACGGCCGCCTCGGCCTCAAGCTGTCGGGTTCGTCCAGCATCCAGGCCTACAACAACACCCTTGCCAACAACGGCACGGCGCAGATCGGCGTCTACGAGGATCCGCGGACCAACCCCAACAGCACGGAGTTCGCCGCCGGTATCACCTGGGACGCGGCCCGGATCAAGTTGGTGAACAACATCCTCTCGTCGAACGCGGCCACGCTGAA
>JANMIX010000739.1:0-7305 GCA_031376015.1 Acidimicrobiia bacterium
CCACGCTCGTCTTCGTCGCCGATGCGGTCGTGACGCATGAGATGGCCGCCCACCGGCTCCGGCTGCGTTATCTGTGGCACCGCTCCTGGTGCCAGGGACGATCGGACCGAATCCTGGAACAACTCGAGGGCACCACGCCCGAGCCGGGCCACGTCCGCCAGCTCCTACGGTCGCAACTGGCCCACGCCCTGAAGGCCGAGCCGAAGCGGCCCGCCACCGCAGTTGCCATGCTCTGCGACACGGCCCGCGCCGGCGGGTACCTGTGGGCGGCTCGCGGCCCGGGAAGCACCCGACCCTGGCGGCGCAACCGTCGCCGGTAGCCTTCCTCCGCCGCTCGACGCATTCCCGAACTCACCCCCGCCCCGGCACCGGAGCCTGCGCTGAACCGACCGAACGTGCTCTTCATCGTGTTCGATACCGCTCGGGCGTCGGCGTTCGAGCCCTATGGCGCCCGGCCGGGGGCATCGCCTGCCGTGCGCGACCTCGCGGCCAGGGGCGAGGTTCATCCCGCCGCGGTGGCGACCTCGTGCTGGACCGTCCCGTCGCACGCGTCGATGTTCTCGGGGCTCCCCTACCGGGCCGCGGGGTTCGATCACATCGGTGGTGGCGCGCCGGCCGAGTTCGCTGCGGCGGTGGCCCAGAACCAGGACCGGTGGCTGCCCTCGTTCCTGCAGCGGCAGGGCTACGCCACTGCCGGGGTGAGCACCAACCTCTGGGTGTCCGAACAGACAGCGTTCGACACCGGCTTCGACACGTTCCGGTACGTGCCCAGCCCTCGCAGCCCGCACCTACAGGCCCACACTTTTCGTGAGCACGCGCACTGGCTGATCGACGCGCTGCGCGCCACCGCTGACGACGGCGCCGCCCAGGTGGAAGGCCTGTTGGCGGAGTGGGTCGCGCAGCAGCCCCGACGGCCGTTCTTCTGGTTCGTGAACCTCGTGGAGTGCCACTCGCCCTACCTCCCACCCAAGCCCTACAACCCGCTCGGCCCGTTGGGGCGCCTGCGGGCGGCACGCGACGCGGGTCGCTATCTGCACTTCGACGCCATCTGGCGCAACACCACCGGTGGCTTCGATCTGGAGGGCCCCGCCATCGAGCGGTTGCGGACGCTCTACGCCGCTGCCATCGTGCAACTGGACGCCTGGCTGGCCCGGGTGCTGGAACTGCTCGACGGTCACGGTCTGCTGGAAGGCACCGAGATCGTGTTGTGCTCCGATCATGGCGAGAACCTGGGCGAGGGCGACCTCATCGGGCATTCGTTCTCCCTCGACGATCGTCTGCTGCGGGTGCCCATGCTCACCGCGGGGCCCCTTCCGGCGCCGGGCGGCGATCTGTTCAGCCTGAGCCGGTTGCCGGGTTGGTTGGCCTCGGGGCTCGGCTTCGAGGACCACCCGTGGCAAGCCGACGCGCACCATCGCGTGGCGACCGCCGAGTTCGACGCGCCGGGACCGGGCAACGAGGCGAAGGCACGCGAAGCGGCAGCCAAGTGGGGGCTCGGCGAGGACTGCTACCGCACGCTGATGACGTCGTACACGATGGCCACCGACGGGCGATGGAAGCTGTTCCGCCGGCCTGAGGGCCTGGCGGTCATCGACACCGTCACCGATCCGGTCGAGGTCCGCCCTCGCCCCATGGATCAGGCCGTCACCGAGGAGATGGGGGGTGCGCTGCTGGCCGAACTGACCGCCGCGCTCGATGACCTCGCCGAGCGGGCGGTGCCACCGGCGCACAAGAACCCGCAGGCCACGCCGGTCGATCGAACGGTGGCAGGGGCGGGGGTCGGGCATGACGACGAGGCCGCCGCGCTCGAGGCCCAGATGCGGCTCCTCGGTTATCTGTGACGGATCGCCCGCAGGAGCAGCGCCGTGCGGGCCGGCGACGCCGGACCTAGCGCAGCAGCCCCTCGACGAAGGGCACCTCGAGCACCTTCGGATGGTTGATCGGGCCGTGGCCGAAGTAGCCCTCCTCGCCGAACAACTCACCGTGATCGGCGGTCACCACGATCCAGGTGTTGGGGGGCACGGTGTCGTAGAGGCGCTCGAGCACGGCGTCGACGAAGGCGGCGGCCCGCACCTGGCGCTGGCGCAGTTCGAGCAGGCGCGCGTCGTCGAAGAAGGCGGGCGCGGCGTCATCGTGCACAAGACGTCCGCCCACCATCGACGCATCGAGATGCTTGAACACGCCGTGCACCCCGGAGATCCGCGGCCACGTCGAGGGGTCCTCATCGGGGAGGGCGTAGGGGTAGTGGGTCTCCCCCACGTTGAGCACCTGCAACGTGGGCCGATCCCCGAACTGCAAGGCGTCCACGATGGCGGTCATGTCGTTGTGTCGGGGCATCAACTCGTAGGTGTCGAAATCCCGGTTGATCGGCGTGTGGCGGTTGAGCACCGGCATCGACACGTGGGCGCAGGTCCGGTAGCCGAGCACGGTGCGCAGGTAGGTGGGCAGGTACAGCGACGGCAGCAGCGAGCGGAACTCGATATCCGGGACCCCGAGGCGTTCGGTGTAGCGAGCGAAATCCTGCTTGTAGTACTCCGACGCATAGACGTGCGTCGGGCTCCGGTGCGGGAGCAACCCCATCAGCAGGTTGAGGTGCGAGGGCGCCGTCCACGAGGCGTAGCTCCACCGGCGTTCCCACTCGCCCAGACGCCCCGCGTTGGGCATGGCTGCCGCCATTGCGCTGTCGTACCGCAGGCTGTCGAGCACGACGAGTACGAGGTGACGCGCACCGTCGGGCGGATCAGGCCGGCGCGGCTCGTCCGGCGGCGCGGCCTCGGCCGGCTCGGGCACGTTGAGGTCGGACACGCCCCGTTGCGTACCACGTCGGGCGTCGTATGCGAACCTCGCGGCCGTGACCATTCGTGGCGAGACGGGCTTCGACCTCGGCGGCGGCCCCGTGCCGGCGCGGGAATTGCTCGGCGACCTGTGGCGGGCTCGGGAGTTGATCGGCATTCTCAGCCGAAAGGAGTTCCTGGTCCGCTACCGGCGCACCAGCTTCGGGCTCATCTGGGCCGTGGCCCTGCCGCTGTTGCAGGCCATCGTGCTGGCGGTGGTGCTGGAGAAGTTCGTGCGCTTCGACACCGCTGGCAACTACGTCGTGTTCGCCTTCGCCGGAACGGTGGTGTGGACGTTCTTCGCCAACGCGCTCACCGGCGGGGTCGGTTCGGTCACCGACAACAGCGGGCTCTCCTCCAAGATCTACTTCCCACGCGCCGTGTTCCCCATCGTGAGCACCCTGTCGGGTCTCTACGGGCTCGGCATCACCCTGATCGTGCTGGCCGGCCTGTCGGCCGCCACCGGGGACGGGATCGGAGTGCGCCTGTTCCTGCTGGTGCCCGCCACCGCGCTGCTGGTTGTGCTGGCCACGTCGCTGGCGGCGGTGGCCGCCGCGCTCCAGGTGTACTTCCGCGATGTGCGCTGGATCGTCACCGCCATCCTGATGCCGCTCTTCTACCTGACCCCGGTGATCTACCCGCTCGACGCCCCCGAGGTCGACAGCGTGCGGCGCGTCGTACAACTCAACCCGGTCACCGGCGTGGTCGAGGCGTTCCGGGCCGCCACCACGGGCGCCGAGGCGGGCGCCGCCTCCACCGTGTGGGTCACGCTGGGCTGGACGGTACTGGCCGTGAGCGCGGCCGTGGCCTTGTACCGGCGACATGACCGGGTGTTGGTGGACCTGTTGTGATCATCGTCGAGCACGCGTCGAAGCGGTACGTGAAGTACGACGACACGCCCATGCTGGCCACACGGCTCATGCGGCTGCACCAGCGCAGCGAGCGCAGCGAACTGTGGGCGGTGCGCGACGCCGACTTCACGGTGCAGGGCGGTACCTGCCTGGGGGTCATCGGCCGCAACGGTTCTGGCAAATCGACCCTGCTGCGGATGCTGGCGGGTGTGACCGCGCCCACCACGGGTCGCGTGGCGGTGGGCGGGCGCGTCGCGCCGTTGATCGCGGTGGGCGTGGGGTTCCATCCCGAGTTGACCGGGCGCGAGAACGTGTACGTGTCGGGGGCCATCCTGGGTCTGCGCCGGCCCGACATCGATCGCCGGTTCGACGAGATCGTGGCCTTCGCCGAACTGGAGAAGTTCATCGACACGCCGGTGAAGTTCTATTCCTCGGGCATGTTCGTGCGGCTCGGCTTCGCCGTGTCGGTGGCGGTGGAGCCCGATGTGCTGGTGGTCGACGAGGTGCTGGCCGTGGGCGACCTGGCCTTCCAGTTGCGCTGCATCGAGCGCATGGTCGCCATCCGCGAGGCGGGCGCGACGGTGGTGGTGGTGAGCCACAACATGAACGCCATCCGGCGCATGTGCGACCGGGTGCTGGTGCTGCACGACGGCCTGACCCGTCACGACGGCGATGCCGCGTCGGCGATCGCCACCTTCCACGATCTGCTGGGCGAGCAACGCGAGATGGACGGCAACGGCCTCGACGGTGGCGATGTGGAGGTCGACCGCCACGGCGAGGTCGAGCGCTTCGAGCTCCTGGGAGCCGATGGCGCACCTGCTCGCCACGTCGCGGTGGGCGAGGAGTGCACCGCAGAGTTGCGGGTGCGATTCGAGCGCGACGTGGCCGGTTGTCTGGTGGGGGCGACGGTGCTCAGCGAGTGGGGGGTGCAGGCCTACGGCGAGACCTCGGACTGGGCCGACCTGCACGGCTTCACCGCTGGGCAGGTGGCCACCTTCCGCATGCGGTTCCGAGCGCAACTGGCCGGCGGGTCGTACTCGTTGCACGCCGGCGTGGTGCTGCCCTCGGGCGTGCACCTCACCCCCATCCCCGTCCCCGTGCAGTTCTACGTCGACGGCCGCTCCCGGGTGAACGGCATCGCCGACCTCGACGGCCGCTTCGACGTTGTCACCGAGTGATGTCGGGGGGCACGGTTTCCTAAACCGTGCGTCGCATGTTCGAATCATGCCGGGGGCGCCGGACAGAAGCAGGTCAGGAGGCCATTTCTCCGGTCGGCTGACCTGCTCCGAGAGCGGGTTGCCCATCTAAATCGCCACTCTTGCCCCACCTGGCCCTGCCAGATCTCGTCAAACCCCGCCTCGATGTAGGTCTGTCGTGCGGTGTCGACGCCCTTGTGGTGACCGGACCATCAACGGACAACCGCGGTCCGGTGTCGAAACGGTCCAGTAGGAGCCGTCGAAACGGTCGACGAGGCGCACAACCGCACTGCGGTAGATCGTCATCAGGGGGCGCGGAAAAAGGACATCCTTAGCCGCGGGAAACCGACATTGGATGCCGGCTGCCCAGTTCCATCCTGGCGTGGCTCGCTACCTCCCAAGGCTTGTCGACAGCCTCCTCAGCGAGTTGCTGGCGGAGCTTCCCGCCGTGCTCATCGTCGATCCGCGAGCCACGGGAAAGACAACGACCGCTGCCCGCCACGCCGAGAGCATCGTCCGGCTCGATCGGCCCGCCGAGGCGGCAGCGTTCCGAGCAGACTCGGACGCTGCCCTCGCAGGCTTCGACGAGCCGGTGGTGCTCGACGAGTGGCAAGAGGTCCCGACCGTCCTCGGAGCGGTCAAGCGGGCGGTCGACGCCGACCCGCGGCCGGGCCGATTCCTACTCACCGGTTCAGTGCGGGCCGACATCGAGGCGGCGACCTGGCCGGGGATAGGCCGGGTGGTTCGGATCGGCATGTTCCCGATGGCCGTGGCCGAGCGGCTGGAGCGTGGAACTCGGCCGCTCATCGATCGACTGATGGACGGCGAGCGGCTCGAGTCAGCCGGGCCAGGAACGGACTTGCGCGGGTACGTCGACCTCGCGCTGCAAGGTGGCTTCCGCGAGATGTTGTCGCTGTCCGACAGCGGTCGACGGCGATGGCTCGACAGCTACGTCGACCAGCTCCTGACCCGCGACGCCAGGCTCGTCGACCAGGCCGCGACCCCGCTCGCCTCCGGCGCTACCTCGAGGCGTACGCGCTCAACTCGGCCGGGCTCGTCAAGGACAAGACCCTCTACGACGCGGCCGGTATCGACCGGCGGACCGCGCTCGCCTACGAAGCATTGCTGGCGAACCTACAGATGGTCGACGCGCTCCCAGCTTGGACGTCGAACCGACTCAAGCGCCTCACCCTCACCCCCAAGCGATATCTCGTCGATCCCGCGCTCCTCGCCGGGATCATCGGCGTGACCGAGAGCGCGGTGCTGCGAGACGGTGACCTTCTCGGCCGCGTGCTCGACACCTTCGTCGCGGCCCAGCTCCGCGCCGAGGTCGACGTCGCGCAGCATCGCGCCCGGCTCTACCACCTACGTCAGGAGCAGGGCCGGCACGAGATCGACCTCCTCGCAGAGGTGGGCGCCGAGCGAGTGATCGGGCTCGAGGTCAAGGCGACCACATAACAGCAGCCCCCATCAGCACGCTCTGGGCGTGAACAAAGCGATGGCGACGCACGGTCTCGGGCGCAAGGCTTCGCACAGACATGCGGCCATTGACGCTGATTCTCGATGCACCCAGCGATGAGAGTCATTGGACCGCATCGACGAAGCGGGATACGACCCAACGATGCTTGCCGATCATCCGATCCCGACTGAACCCGAGTTGCTCGTAGCTGGCGAGCGCTCCATTGAACAAGAAGCCCGCCGGGACGGCACCGGCGGGCTCCGGATAGCCCTCGACCAGCCCGCCTCCGAGCCGAGCGATCAGCTGCAGCGCACCGTCGAGTGCCGCGAACGCGACGCCTCGGCGGCGATACCCCTTGGCGACGTAACAGCATGCGATTCGCCAGTCGGGCAGTGTCGTGCACGACCGGTCGTACGCAGCTCGGCTCTTGATCCTCGGTAGCTCGTCTGTCGGCCCGAACTGGCACCACCCGACACAGGCATCGCCATCGAAGACGAGCGCGGCGTGCGCAGTCCCAGCGATCACGCGCGCCATCTTGCGCTCGCGGTTCACCGACGCGTGGTCGGTACCCCGTTCGACGCCCTCCGGGTGGAACGCCATGCACCAGCAGCCGCTCGGGAAGCCGTCGCAGTGCTCTACCAGCTCCACGAAAAACGGCCAGGTTTCCTGGTCGAGCGCTCGCACCTTCCATTCCGCTGACACGGCCACACGCTACGTCGCGGCCAATGAGCGATGAACCGGCGACTGTCCTGAGCCGCCGGGTCGTGGACATCCTGTACGTGCCGATCCCTAGAAGTTGTACGGTACGGATTGTTCAGCAGGGCACGCGCAACTTCTGATGTCGTACGGTACGCTTCTGCGCGCCTACACGTACGACTTTGGAGACATCGTGGCTGGACGTCCGAGCAGGGAGCAGATCTACCGCCGGCTCGATGAAGCCATCATCGAGCTGCGCGAGCGGCTCG
>JANMIX010000740.1:0-9144 GCA_031376015.1 Acidimicrobiia bacterium
GTCGCGGTTCACCTACACGCTCGAATCACTCATCCAGGCCGGCAAGAGCCTCACCGCGGTGACGCACGTGCCGGTGGGCACCAACCCCAAGATGCGCGAGTCGCGCCTGTTCCCCTCCATGGGGGCCTACGTGCGGCGCAACTCGATGGCCATCTTCCGCATCTACTCCGAATACGAGCCCCTCAGGGTGTTCACCACCCTGGCGATCCTCATGGCGTTGTTGGGGTTGGCGGCGTGGACGCCACTGCTCTACTCCTGGATCGTCGACGGTGACCGGTCCGGGCATTTGCAATCGCTCGTGCTGGGCGCGGTCCTGCTGATCGCGGCGGCCCAGGTGTTCGTGCTGGGAGTGCTGGCCGATCAACTGCAGTCGGCCCGGGTGGTGGCCCAGCGCACCCTCGAGCGGGTGCGCCGCATCGAGTTGCAGGTGGGGGTCATGCCCTCGCACTACGTCGCCGGCGCCCGGCCCGACCCGACGCCGGCTGCGCCCTCCACGGAGTGAAGCGATATCGCTTCGCCCTTCGGCCCCGATGGCTGCTGGGCCATCTGCTGGTGTTGGTCCTGGTAGTCGTGATGGTCAGCCTCGGATTCTGGCAACTGCGCCGGCTGCACGGTCGTCGGGATGCGAACCGGGCCATCTGAGCCGCCGAGTCGGCCCCGGCCGTGGCCTGGCAGGACCTCTTCGGACCCAACGCCGGGCCCACTCGCGGGCACGAGGTGAGCTTCCGGCCGGTCACCGCCACGGGCACCTACGTGCCCTCCGACGAGGTCGTGGTGAACGCCCGGGCGCTCAATGGGGGTCCCGGGGTGTGGATCCTGACCCCGCTGCGTCTGGACAGCGGCCGCGCCGTGGCGGTGCTGCGCGGCTTCGTGCCCGCCCCCGGCCCCCTGGATGCGCCCCCACGCGGCATCGACCCGCCCGCAGGCCGGGTCACGGTGACGGGCATCGTGCAGCCCCTCGATTCCTCACCGTTTCCCGCGCCCGCCGGTCCCTCCAGCCGGGCCTTCGACAATCCCGACGTCGCCCGCCTGGCGACCCAGGTGCGATACCCGCTCGACCCGGCCTACCTGCAGTTGCGCTCCAGCGATCCCGCCCAGGCGGGCCAGGTGCCGGTGCCTCTGCCGCCGCCCACGCTCGATGATGGCCCCCACCTCAATTACGCGGGGCAGTGGTTCCTGTTCACCGCCGTGGTGTTGATCGGTTGGCCCCTGGTGCTGCGCCGCAGCGCCGCCCAGCG
Organism: Acidimicrobiia bacterium; assembly: GCA_031376015.1. GTDB lineage: Bacteria > Actinomycetota > Acidimicrobiia > Acidimicrobiales > JACDCH01 > JANMIX01. The sequence continues at coordinate 1,239 of JANMIX010000740.1, forward strand.
CGACGCCGAGCGGTCCGGCGCCGGGCCATGAGCGGTGAGCCCAGGGATCGGGTGCTGGCGGCCACCGTCGAGTGCGCCGGCCGGGTCGGTTTGAGCTACATCACCGTCGACGAGGTGGCGCGGGCGTCGGGCCTGTCGCGGGCCACCGTCTATCGCTGGTTTCCGGGCGGCCGCGACCAACTGGTCGACGAGGCGGTCACCTGGGAGGTCGGCCGGTTCCTCAACGACCTGGCCACCGCGGTGGCCGGCGCCCCCGACCTCGCCACGCGCCTGACGCTGGCCCTGCATCTCGGCCACCGTGCCATCGACGATCACGAGGTGCTCCAGTCGTTGCTGCGCACCGAACCCGGTCTGTTGCTCGGGCATCTGCAGGCCACCATCCCGCTGGCCGCCGCCGTGGTGCGCGACGAGTTGGCGGCGCTGCTGGCCTCTGAACCGGTACGCGAGGGCGTTGATGTGCAGGAAGCGGCGGAGTACCTGTCGCGCCTGTTCCTCAGCCTCATCGCCGATCCGGGCCGATGGGATCTCGATGACCTGGCGGCCACCGGCAGGCTCGTGCGCGAACGCCTCCTGGCCGGAATCCTGGTGTCGAGCCCGCCCGGGGTGTGACCAGAGTCACTGCCGGTGGGATTGCCGTGAGACACGGAACGTCTTAGTGTCTCATTGTCTATGGGGGATCCGACCGAAACCGCCGCGCAGGCGGAGTTGCAGGCCGAGTTGCCGGTCGAGTCGCCGGCGACGGTGCTCGAGTGGCGCATCGTTGCGGCCGCCCTCGTCTGCGTGGGCCGGTGGGGTGTCACCAAGACCACCCTCGAAGATGTCGCTCGCGAAGCCGGGTGCAGTCGGGCCACCATCTACCGGGTCTTCTCGGGGGGCAAGGCCGCCGTGCTGCAGGCCGCGCTCCGCTCCGAGACCCGCCGGCTGCGGGCCGAACTGGCGGCCAGTGCCGGCGCAGCCGACACGCTCGAGGACGCGCTGGTGGCGGGCACGGTCACGGTCACCCGGTTCCTGGAGGGATCCGAGGCGTTGAACTACCTGCTGGCGCACGAGCCCGACGTGGTGCTGCCGCACGTGGCCTTCGGACGGCTCGACTGGGTCTTCGCCCTCGCCGCCCGCTACGCCGAGCCCTACCTCACCCCGTTCCTGCCCCTCGAGGAGGTGGGGGCGGCGGCCGAATGGATCACCCGGGTGGTGCTGTCCTTCGCCCTGAATCCTTCGCCCGCCATCCATCTCGCCGATGAGGACCGGGCCCGCGCCTTCGCCCGCACCTACCTCGTTCCCGCTCTCGGCGTCCCTTCTCTCGGCGATCCCGCCGTTGTCGACCCCGCCCCGCTGTCCCAGGGCTCCGCCCGTACCAACAGGAGTTGATCCGCATGTCCACCAACGAAGAGATGATCGGCCGAGCCGACGTGAACGACCTTGAGGCCATCCTGGCGGTGTCGAACACCGACGTCCACGAGGTGATCCACGCCGTCAAGGACAACGCCGAGGCCATCTTCACCTGGAACTACGAGAAGGGTGAACGTCCGGCACTGAACCGGCTCTACGAGAAGGCCAAGACCTCGATGTGGAACGGCGAGACCGACCTGCCGTGGGAGACCGAGGTCGACCAGGAAGCGGTCGTGATGGCCAACGCGGCGGCCACCGGTGGCTTCGAGGCCGACATGGACCTGACCGGCACGCCCTTCGCCAACTGGACCGAGCGCGAGTGGCTGCAGGTCGGTGTCGAGTCGCAGAACTGGATGCTGAGCCAGTTCATGCACGGCGAGCAGGGCGCGCTGGTGTGCACCGCCAAGATCGTGGAGACCGTGCCCTGGATCGACGCCAAGTACTACGCGTCGACGCAGGTGATGGACGAGGCCCGCCACGTGGAGGTCTTCGCCAAGTACCTCGACACGAAGCTGTCGGGGCACTACCCGATCAACGCCCATCTGCGCCTGCTGCTCGACGACATCGTCAACGACAGCCGCTGGGACATGACCTACCTGGGCATGCAGATCATGGTGGAGGGCCTGGCGCTGGCCGCCTTCGGCTTCATGCACCAGATGACCACCGAGCCGCTGCTCAAGCAGTTGCTGCGTTACGTCATGTCGGACGAGGCCCGTCACGTGGCCTTCGGCGTGCTGTCGCTGAAGGAGTACTACGAGGAACTGACCGACGCCGAGATGTTCGAGCGCCAGCAGTTCGCCTTCGAGGCCGCCGTGCGCATGCGCGACCGGTTCCTGCAGCAGGAAGTGTGGGAGCGGATGGGTCTCGACGTGAAGGCCGTGATCCCGCTCGTCATGCAGGCCCCCCAGCGCATGATGTTCCAGTCGATGCTCTTCGCCAAGATCGTGCCCAACTGCAAGAAGCTGGGCCTGCTCGAACGCAACGACGCGTGGCTGCGCACCAAGTTCACCGAACTCGGCGTGATCCAGTTCGAGGACTGGGCCGACACCGGCGAGGAGTACGAGATGTTCCAACTCGCCGAAGGCGAGCTCGCCGCCAACTCCTGATCACGGGCTCCTCGCACGTCCCCGGCGCCTCTGCGCGTCGCTGTTCTCGGCGGTGCTCCGACCGTTGCCCGGTCCCGAGATCGGGCAACGGCCGTTGCTGTCTAGGGTTCCGGTGATGCCCGGTATCGAGGTCGTCGGTTTCGATGGGGACGACACACTGTGGCAGAGCGAGGCGGCGTTCGCCCTCACCCACGAACGGTTCCGCGCCATGCTGGCCGGGCACGTGCCGGCCGAGGAACTCGACCGGCGGTTGCTGGACGTGGAGCGGGCCAACCTGGCGCTGTACGGCTATGGCGTGAAGGCCTTCACGTTGTCGTTGGTGGAGACCGCCATCGAGGTCACCGCCGGCACCATCACCGCGGTGGAGATCGCTGCGATCCTCGAGGCCGGCAAGGAACTGCTGGCGCATCCCGTCGAGTTGCTGCCGGGGGCCGCCGATGCGGTGCGCGCCGCGGTCGATGCCGGGTACCGGGTGATGGTGGTGACCAAGGGCGACCTGTTCCACCAGGAATCGAAGGTGGCCCGCTCCGGTCTCGGCGAGTTGGTCCACGGGGTGGAGGTGGTGGCCGAGAAGGACGTGGCCACCTACCGGCGGATCCTGCAGCGGGTCGGGGCCCCGCCGGAGCAGTTCTGCATGGTGGGCAACGCGCCTCGATCCGACATTGCGCCGGTGCTGCACCTGGGGGGCTGGGCGGTACACGTGCCCCACGCGCTCACCTGGGAACTCGAGCGCCACGACGACGAGGAGGCATTGGTTCGCCATCCCCGTTACCGGCGGGTCGAATCGCTGTGCGAGTTACCGGCGCTGCTCGCCGCGCTGGTCTGAGCCCCAAGTGGGCAGCGTGCGGCGGACACCGGGCGGCCCCGAGCACCGGTAGGGTCCGCCGCCATGGACACGCTCGACACAGTGGCCGAGGGCCTGGCTTTCGGCGAGGGACCTCGCTGGCACGACGGCCGGCTGTGGTTCTCCGACATGCACGACCACGCGGTGAAGGCGTTCGACCCGGCCACGGGTGAGGTGTCCCGCGCGGTCGAGGTGCCCGGCGATCCTTCCGGCCTGGGTTGGGACGCCACCGGGCGGCTGTTCGTGGTGTCGATGCTCGACCGCCGGTTGCTGGTGACCGACGGCGCCGAGCCGCGGGAGTTCGCCGACCTGTCGGGGTACACCGAGCAACCCATCAACGACATGGTGATCTCGGCCACCGGCGTCGCCTACATCTCCACCTTCGGGTTCGACCTCCATGGCGGGGGAGAACCGACCAACACCGTGATCCTGCGGGTCGACACCGCCACAGGCGAACACCGGGTTGCGGCCGAGGACCTGGCCTTCCCCAACGGCATGGTGCTCACCCCCGACGGCGGCACGCTCATCGTGGGCGAGTCGATGGCGTCTCGCCTGACGGCGTTCTCGGTGGATGCCGACGGTGAACTGGGCGACCGGCGCGCCTGGGCGCGGCTGGCGCCGGCCATGGCCGATGGGATCTGCCTCGACGCCGAGGGCTGTGTGTGGGTGGCCTCGCCCGGCACCAACGAATGTGTACGCGTCGCCGAGGGCGGCGAGGTGCGCGACCGCATCAGCAGCGGCGACCGGATGTCCATCGCCTGCATGCTCGGCGGCGAGGACCGCCGCACGTTGTACGTGCTCACCAGCGTGGGGATCGACCCGGTCAAGGCAGCGACGCTGAAGACCGGTTGTCTCGCCGCCGTCCGGGTGGACGTGCCCGGCGCCGGTCTGCCCTGAGGCCGGTGCGTATGGACACTGCCGCACCGCGCGTCGCTCTGGTCACCTGCGCCGCCTGGCCCAACGGCGAGGAGGAGGACGCACCACTGCTCGAGGCATTGACGGCTGCGGGCGCGGTGGTGGGGTACGTCTGCTGGGACGACCCGTCGGTGCAATGGCCGACCCTGGATGCTGCCGTGGTCCGTTCCACCTGGGACTACCACGAGCGCCCCGCCGCCTTCCTGGAGTGGGCCGACTACACCGGCTCGGTCACCCACCTGATGAACGACGCCGCCATGTTGCGCTGGAACGCCCACAAGTCGTACCTGCTCGAACTGGCCGGCGCCGGCGTACCGGTGGTGCCCACCGTGGTGGTACCCAAGGGCGGCACCCATCGGGTGCCCGAGGGCGAGTGGGTGGTGAAGCCGGCGATCTCGATCGGGGCCGAACAGACGCACCGGGGTGCCACCCAGGCCGATCTCGAGGCCATCACGGCCACCGGCGACGCCCTCCTGCAGCCGTACCTGCGGGAGGTGACCGACGGCGAGGTCTCGGTGGTGTGTATCGGAGGCCGACCCACCCACGCCGTGCGCAAGGTGCCGGCGCCCGGGGACTTCCGCACCCAAGCCCACCACGGAGCCGAGATCACGGCGGTGGCGATCAGCGGTGCACATGCCCAGTTGGCGCAGGTCGTGCTGGGTTTACTGCCCCGCGTGCCCGCCTACGCCCGAGTGGACGTGGTCGACACCGTGGACGGCCCGCTGCTCATGGAACTCGAGTTGATCGAGCCATGCCTGTGGTTCACCGCCCAACCGAGCGCCGCGGGGGAACTGGCGGCGCTGGTGGTCGAGGCATGCGGAACACCGCCGGGCACAGCGGGACCCGCGCAGTAGCCTCCAGGTGTGTCCGAGTCCCCTCAGAGGAACCTGCGCGTGCTGCACGCGCTGCGCGTCCTGGGGATCGGCGCGTCGGGCCCGGCGGCCGATCTGGCCCTGCTCGACATCGATGAGGTCGAAGCGACACTGGCTGCGGCGGAGGCCGCTGGGTGGGTCACTGAGGTGCGCAGCCCGCGGCTGAATGGCTTCAAGCTCTCGCCTCTCGGACGCCAGGAGGGCGAGCGGCTCGCCAGCGAGGAACTCGACGCCGTGGGCGGGCGAGCCGAGGTGCAGGCGCACTACGAGGAGTTCCTGGCGCTCAACCCGACGCTGCTGGGCCTGTGCGGCGACTGGCAGACCACGTCGCCGACCACGCTCAACGAGCATCGCGACCGCGCCTATGACGCCGGGGTCCTCGCCGGGTTGCACGAACTCCACGACCGGGCCCGGCCCATGCTCGAGGGGCTCGCTGCCGTGCTGGAACGCTACGGCCGCTATGGCACCCGCCTCGCCGCCGCGCTGGCCAAACTCGACGCCGGTGACAACGACTGGTTCACCAAACCGCTGATCGACTCGTACCACACCGTGTGGTTCCAACTGCACGAGGATCTGCTCGCAACGCTAGGGATCGACCGCGCATCGGAGGCGCAACCATGACCACCCCCCACTTCGGTGCCGTGCTCACCGCCATGATCACCCCCTTCGACGACGACGGGGCGGTGGATCTCGCCATGGCCCAGCAGGTGGCCCGCCACCTCGTCGAGGAGGGCAACAACGGCCTGGTGGTGGCGGGCACCACCGGTGAGGCGGCCACCCTCACCGACGACGAACGGATCGACCTGATCGCGGCGGTGGCCGAGGCGGTCACGGTGCCGGTCGTCGCCGGCACGGGCAGCAACGACACCGCCCACTCCGTCGAGCTGACCCGCCGGCTGAAGGGAATCCCCGCCGCCGGTGTGCTGGCCGTGGGGCCCTATTACAGCCGGCCTCCCCAGGCCGGCATCGAGGCCCACTTCCGGGCCATGGCCGCGGCCACCGACCTGCCGCTGATGGTCTACGACGTGCCGGGACGCACCGGGCGGCGCATCGCCACCGACGTACTGCTACGGCTCTTCACCGAGGTCCCCAACATCGTCGCCTTCAAGGACGCCACCGGGGACCTACCCGCCGCGGCGCGCCTGGTGTCGGAGGTGCCGAGCCTGTCGCTCTACAGCGGCGACGATCCCCTCACGCTGGCGTTCCTGGCCGTGGGCGCCTGCGGCGTGGTGGGGGTGTCCACCCACTGGGCGGCAACGCAGTTCGCGCAGATGATCGCTTCGTTCCAGGCCGGCGACGTGGCCGCCGCCCGGGCCATCAACGCCTCCCTGGCGGAGACCTACGACTACGAGAACTCCGACACCGTCAACTTCTCGATGGCGGCCAAGGCCATGCTGCGCACCCTCGGGTTCGGGGTGGGCGACGTGCGCCTGCCCTTACCGCCGACCCCACCAGAGGTCGAGGATCGGGCCCGCCTCGTCTACAAGGCACTCCGTGGCTGAGCCCGTCACCGTCACCTTCCTCGGGGGCCTCGGGGAGATCGGCCGGAACTGCGCGGCCATCGAGGTGGAGGGGCGGATCATGCTCCTCGACTGCGGGCTCATGTTCCCCGACCTCGACATGCTCGGCATCGACCTGGTGCTGCCCGACTTCACCTGGTTGCGCGAGAACGCCGGGCGCATCGACGGCTGCATCGCCACCCACGGCCACGAGGACCACGTGGGTGGGTTGAGCTTCCTGCTGCGCGAGTTGAGCTTCCCCGTCTACGGCAGCGCCCTCACACTCGGTCTGGCCCGCAGCCGCATCGAGGAAGCCGGGCTCATGAATCGCACCGAACTGGTCGCCGTGCGCGACGGCGAGCGGCGCACGATCGGCGCGTTCGATGTGGAGTTCATCCCCGTCACCCACTCGGTGCCGCATGGTTTCGCGACCGCCTTCCACACGCCCCAGGGGGTGATCCTGCACACCGGGGACTTCAAGCTGGACCTGACCCCGGTCGACGGCCGCCTCACCGATCTGGCCCGCATGGGCGCGCTGTCGAAGGGCCCGGGCGTCCGATTGCTGCTGTCGGACTCGACCAACGCCGATGAGCCGGGGCACTCGCGTAGCGAGCGCATGGTGGGCAAGGTCCTCTACGACCTCTTCCACGCGCATGAGGGCCGGCGCGTGGTCATCGCCTGCTTCGCCAGCCACATCCACCGGATCCAGCAGATCGCCGACGCGGCGGTGGCCTTCGATCGCACGATCGCCACCCTGGGGATGTCGATGCGCAAGAACGTGCGCCTCGCCCGGGAGATGGGCCTGCTCCACAGTCCCGAGCGCAGCCTGGTCGACATCGAGGAGACCGACAATCTCGACCCGGCCAAGGTCTGCATCATCTCCACGGGTTCGCAGGGCGAGCCCCTCTCGGCCCTGTCGCTCATGGCCGCCAGCGAGAACCGATGGATAAAGATCGGCCCCCAGGACACGGTGATCCTCTCCTCGCACCCCATTCCGGGCAACGAGGCCAACGTGTCCAAGGTCATCGACGGCATGCTGCGCCTCGGCGCCGAGGTGGTGCACTCGGGCGTCGACGACGTGCACGCCACCGGCCACGCCAAGCAGGAGGAACTCAAGACGGTGCTGTCCATCACCCGTCCCGAGTGGTTCACGCCCGTGCACGGCGAGTACCGCCACCTGGTACGCCACGCCCGGTTGGGCATCGAGATGGGCGTGGATCCCGACCGGGTGTTGGTGTGCGAGGACGGCGACCAGTTGGTGATCAGCGACGACGGCGTTCG
>JANMIX010000763.1:0-6680 GCA_031376015.1 Acidimicrobiia bacterium
GGAGCCCGGTGAGCGGCCCTACCCGCTGACGATGAACGAGGCTGCGGTCACCGAGATCGCCGCCATCGACCCGGCGGCGGTCATTGCCAAGGGTGATCTCACGAGCAACGGTGCGCGCAGCGAGTATCAGGCGTTCCTCGACTGCTACGGCTCGGCGTTCGGCGATCGGCTGGTGCACGTGCGCGGCAACCATGACGGCGCCCATGGTGGCGACTTCGCGGCCTGGCCCCACCAGCGGGTCGATCTTCCAGGGGTGCGCTTGGCAGTACTCGACACGACGCGGCCCGGCCACTCCAACGGCCAGCTCACGGCCGAGCAGATCGACTGGCTCGACACCGAGGCGGCCCAGGCGGAGCACGAGAACGCGTGCCTGGTCGTGCTCGGCCATCACCACCCCTGGAACCCGGCGTCGTTGACCCGCGACGAGCAGTACTTCGGCATCGACCCGTCGGCCTCGGAGGCGTTGGTGGAGGTCATCGCCCGCCGGCCCGCCGTGGTGGCGTACCTGTGCGGGCACACCCACCGAAACCGCGTGCGTCGCTTCGACGCCACCGGCGAGGTGCCCTTCGTGGAGGTGGCCTGCACCAAGGACTTCCCCGGCGCCTGGGCCGAGTACCGCGTCTTCGAGGGCGGGATCCTGCAGGTGCAGCACCGCATCAGCGAACCGACCGCGCTCTCGTGGACCGAGCGCACCCGCGCGCTGTTCGGGGGGATGTACCCGGGTTACGCCTTCGGCGACCTGACCGACCGCTGCTTCGCCTTCGGGCGCACCTGAGCCGGGCAGGGTTCGCTCCTCCGGTCCGCACCCCGCAGGGTGCGATCTCGTAGCCCGGCGGCATACGCCCAGGTTCAGGCGCTGGCGGTCGCCACTTCGATGCGGTCCTGATGCCATTCGCGCGCCGCGGTCAGTGCCTTCTCGGCGCCGACGTGCAACTCTCCGCCATCGAAGGCGTGGGCCGGATAGCAGGCGATGCCGGCCCACAGCCGGTAACCCGACCCGGCGGCGGCCAGCGCCCGACGCATGCGCTCGACGGTCCAGACCGCCCCGTTCTCGGGGGTGTCCTCGAGCAGCAGTGCGAAGACACCGTCACTCAGCCGGCACGAGGTGTCGGCGTCGCGCAGCGTGGAACGCACACAGTCGCCCACCAGGGAGGGGTCGGAGAGCTCGCCGCTGCCTTCGTCGACGACTTGCACCAGCACCACGGCCACCGGACGCAGATGCCGGCGGGCGGCGGCGACGCGGGCCTCGAGCGTGACGCGGAAGTAGTCCTCGTTGTGCAGGCCGCTGCCGTGGTCGGTGAGCGAGGGAGCGTCGGCGGCGGGAGCGGAGGCGGGTGCGGCGGGGGCGAACAGGGGCGCCTCCGGCGCCGATGCTGCGGCGTCGGCCATCCGGGCCTGCAGGGACGCATTGGCCGCGGTCAGCCGTTTCAGCTCGGCGTGGGCGAGGCGGTGGCGGGCGAGCGACAGCACCAGGGCGGCGACGAGGCCGGCGATCACGAACATGGCGAGGAGCACCCTTCTCTATCGGCGCGTTCGCCGGAAGATTGCGGAAGAATTTTGGGATATTCGTCACATTCGGGCAGGAGATCTGCGCCCTTACGCCGAATTGTCCGTCTGCGGGGGCGCAGAAGGCGTTCCGTCTAGCGAAACGCTGACCGGGGAGCCCGGTGCAGCACAACTCACCGAGGAGAATCAATGCGCAAGGCGCTCGCTGCCGGCTTCGTCGCCGGCCTCATGGCAATCGCCGCCCCTGCCCTGGCCGGTCCCGGCCCCGGCGGAACTTCCGAAGGCACTTCGGGGGCGAGCTTCAACCAGGTGAACTGCGGGTCCGCGGGCACCAAGATTCCTGGCACGCAGGGGGCCTACCTGCCCGGTGCTCCTACGGGTGCCAACACCAGCGGCGACCTGACGTTCTGCAACAGCGGCAGTGACCTGCCCATCCAGGGCCGCATCATCCTGGCCGGCTCCGGTGGCGCCAACGGCGTCGATGGCTACGCCGCCGCTGACGGCGACAACAGCAATCCCTCCGGCGCGACGGGCTACTCGCGGCTGGGCGGCCACGTGGATCCCAGCGGTGGCGGTGTCACCATCCGTTGCGCCAAGCCCGAGGGCCCCGACGGCAGCGCCACGACAACCGGCGACAACGACCCCGACTCGGCCAACCCGAACGGCACCAACCGGAACTCCGTCACCCTGACCCGAGCCGCCTACACGAACGGCACGATCACGACGCAGCACCCCGAGGACTGCAAGCCCGGCTGAACCTCCTTCGGGAGCAAGCGTGAAGAGCCCCCCTTCGGGGCGGCTCTTTCGCGTTGCGGGTGAGGGCGCCGCGCCCGCCGCGCACCGCCGCGTCAGCGGCGGGCGGCCGTGAGGTCGGCGATCTCGGCCATGATGCGGCCGAGTTCGAAGTCCTTGGGCGTGTACACCGCCGCCACACCGGCGGCCAGCAGGGTGGCCCGGTCCTCCTCGGGGATGATGCCGCCCACCACGAACGGGGCGGTCACGCCCGCCTCGCGGGCGAGGCGCACGACCTCGGGCACCAACTCCAGGTGTGAGCCCGACAGGATCGACAGGCCCACCACATCGACGTCCTCGTCGCGGGCCACAGCCACGATCTGCTCGGGGGTGAGGCGGATGCCCTGGTAGACGACCTCCATGCCGGCGTCCCGGGCGGCCACCGCGATCTGCTCGGCTCCATTGGAGTGCCCGTCGAGACCGGGCTTGGCCACCAGCAGGCGGGGCGGGCCGCCGGCGAAGGTCTTGACCCGTTCGGCCACGGCCCGCAGTTCGGCCGTGGTGCCGCCGTGACCGGCGGCGGCCGCCACCCCGGTGGGGGCGCGGTACTCGCCGAACACCTCGCGCAGCACACCGGCCCACTCGCCGGTGGTGCCACCCGCATGGGCCAGGTCGATGGTGGCGGGCATGAGATTGCCGGAGCCTTCGGCGATGCGGCGCAACTCATCCAGGCTCCGCTTGACGGCATCGGCATCTCGGTTGGAGCGCCAGGCCGCCACATCGGCGATCATCTCGTCGGCCACCGCAGGATCGACGGTGAGGATCGACTCGGCGCCGCCCAGGGGTGAGTCGGCCGTCTCGGTGAAGCCGTTGACGCCCACGATGATCTGCTCGCCGTTCTCGATGCGCCGGACCCGTGCGGTCTGGCTGCGCACCAGCCGGCCCTTGAGCTCGTCGATGGCCTCGAAGGCACCGCCGAGGCCGAGCACGTCCTGCAGTTCGGCCCAGGCCGACTCCGCCAACTCGGCGGTGCGGGCTTCGATCACCTTGGAGCCGTCGAAGATGTCGCCGTACTCGAGCAGGTCGCTCTCATACGCCAGGACTTGCTGGATGCGCAGCGACCACTGCTGGTCCCAGGGCCGGGGCAGGCCCAGCGCCTCGTTCCAAGCCGGGAGCTGAATCGACCGGGCCCGGGCCCGCTTCGAGAGGGTGACGCCCAACGTCTCCAGCACGATCCGCTGCACGTTGTTCTCGGGCTGGGCCTCGGTGAGCCCCAGGCTGTTCACCTGCACCCCGTAGCGGAACCGAAGGGCCTTTTCATCGGTGACGCCGTAGCGCTCGCGACCGATGCGCTCCCACAGGTCGCCGAAGGCCCGCATCTTGCACGTCTCCTCGATGAAACGGATGCCGGCGTTCACGAAGAACGAGATGGAGGCGAACACCGCGGGGAACCGGTCTTCGCTCACCTGGCCCGACTCCCGCACCGCGTCGAGCACGCCGATGGCGGTGGCCAGGCTGTAGGCCAGCTCCTGGGTGGGCGTGGCCCCCGCTTCCTGGAGGTGGTAGCTGCACACGTTCATGGGGTTCCACAGCGGGATCCACTCGGCGCAGAAGGCGATCATGTCCACGATGAGCCGCCGGCTGGGTAGCGGCGGGAAGATGTACGTGCCCCTCGACAGGTACTCCTTGACGATGTCGTTCTGGGTGGTGCCCCGCAGCAGCTTCGACTCGACGCCCTCGTTCTCGGCGTTGGCCACGTAGAGACCCAGCAGCCACATCGCGGTGGCGTTGATGGTCATCGACGTGTTCATCTCCGCCACCGGGATGCCGTCGAGGAGTTGGCTCATGTGGCCGAGGTGGGCCACCGGCACGCCGACCTTTCCGACCTCGCCGCGGCTGTGCGGGTCATCGGGGTCGTAGCCGGTCTGTGTGGGCAGATCGAAGGCTACCGACAGCCCCGTTTGCCCCTTGGCCAGGTTGGTCCGGTAGAGCTCGTTGGACGCTCGGGCCGTCGAATGACCCGAGTAGGTGCGCATCATCCACGGTTTGTCGCGGTCAGCCATGCGCCATTCTCCCGTGCCGCGGTGTAACACCGCCACCCGTACGAGCGATGAACGGCGCATGAGGAAACAAGCAGCAGCTGCATCCATCATCGCCTCGGTCGTGCTGAGTGGAGGGATGGCCCTCGCGTTTGCCGGTTCGACGCCTGTTCGGCCCACGCTCGGCACCGAGACCTCGGTCCTGGCCCCTGGCACCGAGAACTCGGAGAGCACCGAGAGCACCGAGAGCACCGAGAGCACCGAGAGCACCGAGAACTCGGAGAGCACCGAGAACTCGGAGAGCACCGAGAGCACCGAGTCCGACGACGCCACCGAGACCGAGGAAGAGAACAACCACGGCGATGACGTCTCCCAGGCAGCGCACGAGTGCCCCGAGGGTGAAGAGCACGGAGCGTGTGTGGCCGCGGTTGCGAAGGACAACCACGGTAGGGACCACGCCGAGGCGCACCGGCTTCAGGAAGCTCGCACGCACGAGGCCCGCGAGCGGGCGACCAACGAGCGTCAGGCTCGTGAGCGGGCGACCCGGGAACACGAGGCGCACGGCGGTGGCCAGCACGAATCCGGGTCCGACCATCGCTGAGGGATACCCCCGAGGGAACTTCTGAACAGTCGATCACTCGCGATAACGTGTCCCGTCTGCCCGGGGCGGCCTCCTCCCACCGGAGGCCGCCCCGGGCAACTTCGTTTTCGGCGCCGTGTGGCCGCCGATCTCCCGGGACGGCCCGACCGTGCCGCCGACGACGGGAGGGGTCTCACCAAGGTGGCTGGGGAACCCGGAGTGCCACCTCGAGCAGATCGAGGTACTGGGTCATCGACACCTCGACGGCGCCCAGCGTCGCCAGGTGCGGCGTCACCCATTGCACGTCCAGTAGGCGACCCGCGATGCCATCGGTGCGCAGCAGGTCGACGAGAGCCACCAACGCCACCTTCGAGGCGTCGGTGCGGAGGTGGAACATCGATTCGCCGGCGAAGAGGCCGCCGATGCTCACGCCGTAGAGGCCACCGGCCAGGATTTCATCCTCGGCGTCCCACGTCTCTACCGAGTGTGCCCATCCCAGGGTGTGCAGGATGCGGTACGCCGCCGCGATGTCGTCGTTGATCCAGCCGTGGGGCCGGCCGGGGTCGGCGCATGAGGCCACCACCTGGTCGAAACAGGTGTCGACCCGGATCTCGTAGCGGCGCAGGGATCGTCGCAGCGACCGGGTGAGGCGGAGGCCGTCGAGGGGTACCACGCCGCGCGGGTCCGGTGACCACCAGCCGATCTGGCTGCCCCGCACCGGCATGGGGAAGCAGGCGTTGCGGTAGGCGGCCAGCAGGGTGGCGGGTTCGAGGTCGGCCCCCACCGCCAGAAGTCCGTTGGGATCCGCGCCGCGCGGGTCGGGGAACGCCCAGTTGGTCGGTGGCGGCTCGACCGGCACGGTTGCAGTGTCGCGCTCTGCCCGACACCGGGTGCCGTCCGGTCAGTACGAGTAGAAGCCCCGCTTGGTCTTACGGCCCAGATGACCCGCCGTGACCATGCGGCGCAGCGTGGGCACCGCTGCGTAGTTCGGGTCGCGGAACTCGTCGTAGAGCGCGTCCAGGATGGCCAGTGAGGTGTCGAGGCCGACTAGGTCGAGCAACGCCAGCGGACCCATCGGGAAGTTGCAGCCGCCCTTCATGGCGGTGTCGATGTCGTCGCGGTTTGCGGTGCCGTTCTCCAGCATGCGCACCGCGTTGTTGAGGTACGGGAACAGCAGGGCGTTCACGATGAACCCGGCCCGGTCGAGCACCTCCACGGGCTGCTTGCCGCAGGCCTCGGCGAAGGACCGAGCCGCGGCGATGGTCTCGTCCGACGCGGTGAGCGGCCGCACGATCTCCACCAGGCTCATGGCCGGGGCGGGATTGAAGAAGTGCACGCCGCAGACCCGCTCGGGGCGCTCGGTGACCATGGCCATCTCCACCACCGGCAGGGTGGAGGTGTTGGTGGCCAGGATGGCGTCGTCCTTCACCGCGAGATCCAACTGCCGGAACAGTTCCTTCTTGGTCTCGAGATCCTCGACGATCGATTCCAGCACCAGATCGCACTCGCTGAGCGCATGCAGGTCGTGGGTGGCGGTGACCCGGCTGGCCACTGCCTCGCGCTCGGCGGCGTCGAGCTTGCCCCGCTCTACCTGCCGGTCGAGGCTCTTGAGCAGCCCTGCCACCATCGCATCGGCGGTCTCCTGTTTGCGCGAGCGCAGGATGACCTCGATACCGGCCTTCGCCGCCACCTCAGCCACCCCGGACCCCATGATCCCCGACCCGATGATCCCCAGACGCTTGATCGTCGACATGGAACGTGAAGTTACCGGTCGGTAGCGCGCCGGGTCCAACGTCGGTTCGGCCTCCCGGGAAACCCCTGCG
>JANMIX010000775.1:0-14301 GCA_031376015.1 Acidimicrobiia bacterium
TCCACCGCGAGGACAGCAGCCACCTCACGTTCGGCTTCGGCCTGCACTTCTGCCTCGGCGCCAACCTCGCGCGCCTCGAGGGCCGTGTCGCCCTGGACGAGCTGCTCAACCGGTTCCCCGAATGGGACGTGGACTACGACGGCATGCGCTTGGCGCCGACATCGACGGTACGGGGCTGGGCGAGCATGCCTGTTGTGCTCCGCTGAGCACCGCTCACCGATCGGAACAACCAACCACAGGAGAGGAACGTCACATGGGAAAGCTGGACGGTCAGGTCGCCTTCATCACCGGCGCGGCACGGGGCCAGGGTCGCGCTCACGCGATCCGGTTGGCCGAGGAAGGCGCCGACATCATCGGCGTCGACATCTGCCAGCAGCTCCGCGTGGTCGGCTACGCCATGTCGAGCCGCGAGGACCTCGACGAGACTGTGCGGCTCGTGAAGGACCTCGGCCGGCGCATCGTCGCCTACGAGGTCGACGTCCGCGACGGCGAGGCGCTCCAGCGGGCTTTCGACGAGGGCACCGCCCAGCTCGGCCCCGTGACCATCGTGGTCGCCAACGCCGGCATCGGCCCCGGCGGCTTCGCGACCCCTGACGAGCAATGGGACGACGTGATCGACGTCAACCTCAAGGGCGTGTGGAACACCGGCCGGGTCGCCATCCCGTCGATGCCCGAGAACGACCGAGGCGGGTCGATCATCCTCACCAGCTCCACGGGTGGGCTCACCGGCGCTCCGTCGGTCGTTCCCGGCATGCTCGGCTACACGGCTGCCAAGCACGGCGTGATCGGCCTCATGCGGTCGTGGGCGAACTACCTCGCCCCGCACAACATCCGCGTGAACAGCGTCGCCCCCACCACTGTGGCCACGCCGATGGCCAACAACGGCGACGTCTCGCTCATCATCCAGCACGTGCCCGAACTGGCCAACTCGCTGACCAACGCGATGCCGGTCCAGGCCGTCGAGGCCGTCGACGTCGCCAATACCGTCGCCTGGCTCGCCTCCGACGAGGCCCGCTATATCACGGGCACCGTCATCCCCGTCGATGCCGGCAACGTCAACCGGCGCTAGCCCCGGGATCGACTCAGTCGTCCGCCGAGCCGGTCCTCGTCGGTCGAAGCGCTGTTACTGATGAGAGAATACTGCCGTGCCCATCGTGAGCAGGATCACGGACATGTTCGGCTGCCGCCACCCCATCCAACAGGCCGGGATGGGCGGCGTGGCGACCCCTGACCTGGCGATCGCGGTCGCCCGAGCGGGCGGCCTCGGCATGTTGTCAGGGACCATCGGCCACCAAGCGCTGTCGGCACAACTCGACGCTGTCCCAGTCGACGCCGCCATCGGCGTCAACTTCCTGATGCCGTTCCTCGATCGAGCTGCCGTGGACGAGGCGGCAGGTCGCGGCCCGTTCGTCGAGTTCTTCTGGGGGACGCCGGAGAAGAAACTGGTCGGCATCGTCCACGGTGGCGGTGCGCGCGTTGGCTGGCAGGTTGGGTCGACGGACGAAGCGAAGGCCGCGCGCGACGCGGGTTGCGATGTGATCGTCGCGCAAGGTACCGAGGCGGGCGGCCACGTTCGGGGCACGCTCGGATTGCTTCCGCTCCTCGACGAAGTGCGCAGCGTCGTCAATCTGCCCATCATCGCCGCAGGCGGCATCGGCACCGGGCACGCCATGGCTGCCGCGCTAGCTGCAGGCGGGGACGCCGTGCGGGTGGGCACTCGCTTCATCGCAGCGATGGAGTCAACCGCGCATCCCGTCTACGTCGATGCGCTCATCGGCGCGACCGCGGAGGACACCGTGGTCACCACGGCGTTCGGAGATGGCTGGCCCAACGCGCCGCACCGCGTGCTCAAGTCTTCGATCGAGGCTGGCCACAAGCTGGGAGCAGCACACTCGTGGAGTCCCGATTGGCCCCAGAACACATACACCGGTGCGGCTGAGGCCCGCGCGCTCTATGCCGGCCAGTCCGTGGGCGCTGTTCGTTCGCGGCAGTCCGCCGCGGACATCGTTGCGGAACTCGTCGGAGAGGCCGAACAGCAGCTGACCCACCGATGGGAGCTCCCTCGACGGTGAAGCGCGTCTCAGCCTGATCGTGCACGGCGTCCGAATGCACCACCGCGGCCCCCTCCGCTCCCTGGCCCCTGGCACTGCTGGCGACGGCCGACTCGCCAGCCGCCAGGCGCCTATGACGCCTTGGTCGTGACCGTGAAGTCCTTGAAGGTACCAATGGCGCCCTGTCCGAAAAGCCGCTCGGAGATCGGGATCGAAACGCTCAAGTCGGGCCGGTCCGGATGCTGGAAGGGGAAGGCGTCGAGCAGGCTGAACAACCCGTGACCGATCACGAACGAGTCGAGATTGAGCTCCTCACCCGCACCGAGGGATGGGTAGGTGCCGGTGTAGGGAACGGGCTGCTGGTCGAGCGGGACGCCGACGTGGTCGACGTGGGCGAACGGCTTGTGGTCGAGGAAGTAGTCCACGCTCGACACGCCCGGCCCCCTCGTGTAGCGGATGGAGACGTTGTGCTTGCGACCGCTGATCGGGGCTTCCTTGACGATCTGGGTGTACGCCTTGTCGAGGCCCACGCCGGGACTGCCGGTGACCGTTGAGGGCAGACGCTCGATCAACGCGAAGACATGCCCGCTCGACACGAACCAGTCGAAGAGTTGGCCAGTCTGGAAGTTGACCATGTTGAGCACGACGCCGGCCTGCTGGCCCTCCATCGTCGGCTGCGCGTACGGCTGGGAGCACGGGTTGGAGGTGGATGTGTAGCTCCCACCGGGTCCGTAGCAGCCATGGACGACGCGCCCCGGCTGGGGTCCCGGCGTCGTGGTGTCGATGTCGACTGAGAACTCCAGCGAACCGGAGGTGGGCACCGAGAACGATCGACTACTGATGCGGATGTACTTGAGATGGTCGAACACGCTGAAGTCGGCGCCAGTAGTGAACGGTGCGGCGTCCACGGTGATGGCGTTGGTCTTGAAGGTGGTGGTGCCTTCGCCCGGTCCATACGGTGCCGACCACGCCGCGTTGTACTCGCTCGCATTCGTCCAGCCGTACTTCTCGACGGTTGTGGTGGGACCCTTGGCGACCACCGGTCCCGCTCCCACAACTGAAGCCATCAGCAACACGGCTGCAGTTCCACCAACGATCTTGCGACGAACGTGCATGAGTCAGCCCCTTCCCCCGGACAGCTCCTGGGTCGACCGCCGTCCCGACAGCGAAAGCTAGTCAACATCGCCCGAGCCCGCAATCCTCGTGTTGCTTCCCGCCCAAGGGGCCGCCTCTGCCGTTTGCGACCTGCCGGCGATCATGCCCGCCGTCGACTTCTTGGGCGAGACTGCAGCGGATGTCAACTCTGCCGACCCGAATGAGCGCACGGCTGCGCCGCCCGTCCACGAGCGCAAAGAGATGGTCGATGGTGACCGTCGCCGCGCTGTTGATCGTTTCCGCCTGCGGTGACGGCACTCCCACCACCCCGGTCAGCGCACAGGTGTCGGTGCGTCCGAGCGCCCACAACACCCTCGGTGCGTCGGTGTCGGTGAGCACCGACTCGCCGGTCCGGGTGGCGATCACCGCCACCTCGGGCGACCACGTCGTGCGGACACCACGTACGGCAGCGGTGGCCACCGAGCACGTCGTCCCCCTGGTGGGGATGCGTGCCTCGAGGCAGTACGCCCTCGATGTCGATCTGTTCAGCGGTTCCGGAAAGCTCCTGTCGACGGCGCACTCCTCGTTCAGCACCGGTGCCATCCCGAAGCGGTTCCTGAAGTACAAGTTCACCGCCGACCCGTCACGCTCGTCGCCGGGGGTGACCCTGGTGGAGGTCCAACCCGAGCACGACACGCAGTACGTGATGGGTATCGACAACGACGGCGAGATCGTCTGGTACTACGAGAACACCGGCATCGTCGGTGCGATCGAGCCCACCCCGCGCGGCACCCTGCTATCCCACTACTGGCCGCTGGGTATCCGCGAGCTCGACGTCCTCGGCGACGTGACCGGCAACTGGCAGTTCGAGCCGGTCACGCCGGCCCCGGGAAGCAATTCGCAAGCCGACACTCGGACCGCGTTGATCGACAAGGATCTCCTGAAGCAGTTCGCTGCGTCACTCAAGGGGAACCCGGGTGATCCGCCCGCCGTGCGGGTGAGCGCCGGGTGGGTCGAGCTCACCTCGTTCCACCACGACGTGCAGATGATGCCGGGTGGGAACCTCCTGGCGTTGTCCACCGCCGTGCACGACCTCACCCCCGCGCAGCGGGCCAAGTTCTGCCCCGGCGACCCATCGCGGTTCAACGTCACCAGCGACGTGGTGGTGGAGTTCGAACGGAGCGGTCGGGTGGTGCGCACCTGGGACCTCTGGGACGCCATCGACATCAACAAGGTGCCCGGCCACGAGCTGTGCACCGACAGCGGACCCTTCGCCAGCGCCGACAACCGGGACTGGACCCACGCCAACTCCGTCACCTACGACGCCACCCGCAATGCCGTCATCGTGTCGTCGCGGCATACCAACCAGGTCATCGCGTTGCGCCACCTGGATGTCGAGGGGCCACAGTCGGACGTGCTCTGGATCTTCGGTGAGGTGGGCACGATGCCGGTGGAGGGTGCGCTGCCGTATCACCAGCACGCCGCCGCGGTGGAGCCCGATGGATCGATCCTGCTCTACGACAACGGGAACGACCGGCCGGGTACTGCGGTGGGGAACCCGACTTCCCCGATGTTCAGCCGGGCCGTGCTCTACGCGGTGAACGACACCGCCGCCGATCCGGCGAACTGGAGCGTGAAGCAGGTCTGGGAGTACCGCGCGAAGGAGCTCGACGGTTCGGCGATCTACGCCCGGTTCCTCGGTGACGCCGACCGTCTGGCCAACGGCGATGTGTTGATCACCAACGGCGGCATCGACAACCCGAAAGTCGACGGCGACAGCCATGTGGCCATCGTCGAAGTGGTGCCCAAAGGTGCCTCGGGCGGGGACATCGTGTGGGACCTCCGCATGGGCACGCCGGACGCTCAGGTCACCGTGTACCGGTCCGAGCGCGTTCCCTCGCTGTACTTCGGGCCAGTCTGGGCGCGCTGATCACTCGGCCGGAGGGCTGCGAGCGGATGACTAGTGAGAAGACTGCGCGCGAGATGATCGACGACAAGATCCGGGATCTCGACGACTGGCGCGACACGACGCTCGACAAGGTGCGACGCATCATCAAGAGGGTGAGATCATCAACCCCGACGCGCTGAAGGACCTCATTCGTGAGGCGGTTGCACTGAACCTGTCGACGAGCCGGGGGCCGTTTGGCGCAGCCGCCTCAACCTCAGCCGGGGGGAGCGAAGAACTCGAGGGCGATGCCGTCGGGATCCCGGAAGCTGAGCCCGGATCCGTAGCCAGCGTCGACGATCCCGCCATGGGTGATGCCCAGTTCCTCCAGGCGCGTCGCCCACTCCTCCAGGCTGGCCCGATCGGCGCAGCCGAAGCCGATGTGATCGAGGCCGGTGCGGAACTCCGAGTACTTGTCGTCGGGGTTCGTGCGCGGGTGCTGGTGGAGGCCGATCAAGGTGCCGCCGATCAGGAAGACCGTGTGATGGAAGCCGTTGTCAGTGGGCTCGTCGAGCACCGGATCAGCCCCGATGAGCGCTCGGTACCACGGACGGCTGACGGCCAGATCACTCACGGTCACGGCCACGTGAGCGATTCCCGGGAATTCAGTCATGGCTTTCTCGATTCTTGTACTAATCCAGTGGGCTGAGGTGTCCACATTCGACCACATCCAGCACAGGGTCGCCGTGCAGCGCACGCTTGCGGGGGCATCGAGTTCGCCGCATCGGTACGAAGCGGCGGCAGCCGGCTACCCCGACTACAGCGAGTGCATCTCGACGCCTTCGCAGGTGAGGACGAGTTCCTCCATCGCCACCTCTCCACCGCCTTTGGCATTGAGCGTCGGGCCCATCCACTTCTTGGGCTGCGCGTTGCGCAGGACGAACGACACGACGGACTCCCGTCGCTCGTTCAGCATGGTGATGGTCACGGTCTGTGCGGCGGCGTCGCCTTGACTCGTGGCCCTCAGCCATTCGAAGAGCCGGAGATCACCGATGACCCCGCGGCGCAGCGTGACATCGAAGGCCCGGCTCAGCCCCGGGAGCTTACGGACGTGGTTTTCTTTGTCGTTGCCGTTGCGGTACTCGACGTAGTCGACCTCCATGCCGAGCCCGGAGACCTCGCTGAACCCGCCGGCGATCTGGTCGTAGCCGCCCATATCGCCCAGTTTGACCATGAAGTTGAAGGCCCCGTAGGGGTTTTCTCGTGTGGTCATCTCAGCCCTCCCGGAGCCATTCCAGCTCTTGATAGGTCACTTCGAGCTCTTCCATCGCAACCTCGGTGCCGAGCGCGTCCAGGGCTGGGCCCGTCCACCGGCTCGGTCGGGCGCCGCGAAGGATCCAGTGGGCCACCACCTCTGCCCGACTGCCATCGGTCAGTTCGACGCGCACATCGACGTTCGGCGCGTCGCGGTCGAGCGACGCGGTGAACCAGTCCCAGAGGGCGGTAGAGCCGTCGACGCCGCGACGGAGCACGGCGACGGTGGGTCGCTGGGCGCCCTCGTGAGCCGCGACGCTCAGGGGGGCAACCGCGGCGAGGCCGATCTCCTCGTCGCCGATACGGACCCGGAAGTTGCGCGCGAGATGAGCGTCGATGGGCGGCAGCGTAGAGCCCATACTGGCCCCGAGGACGGCCGTAGGCTCCGGTGATGGAGATTCCCGAGAGCGCCCGAGCCGTCATCGAATCCGGCCGGCTGGCGCATCTTGTCACCGTGAACCGCGACGGGAGCCCGCACGTGAGCATCGTGTGGATCGGCCTCGACGGCGATGACATCGTGATCGGCAAGCTCATGGAGGATCAGAAGGTTCGCAACATCCGTCGTGATCCTCGGGTCGCCCTGTCGGTGGAAGCCGACGGCGACCAGATGGGAATGCAGAACTACCTCGTCGTCGAGGGCACGGCCGCCGTCGAAACCGGCGGCGCGCCGGCGCTACTCCAGCAGTTGGCCCCGCGCTACATCGGCCCCGGTACCCGATTCCCGCCGATGCCGGATCCGCCCGAAGGGTTCACCATCCGGATCACGTCCTCCAGGGTCCGCGGCATGGGACCGTGGGGGACGCAGTTCTGAGCCAGGCCCCGGCCCGCTCGGCCCGCCGAGTTGACGCGGGCCACCGCAGCCTCCTGTGATTGACCGGTGGATTCCGAGCCCCTGACCGCCGGCGACGACACCGGCCCGCTCGTCGAGCGACTGCGGGAGGCGACGGCGCTGCTCCGCCAGGTGGTCGAGGCACGTGAACTCCTCTCGCTGCTGTCCGAGCGCGAGCGCATCGACCTGTTGAACGCGGCCGGCGATGTGTTCTGCTCGGATCCCGATCAACGTCGTCTGCTGGTGAAGGCCCGCCGGAACCAGCGTCGGGCCGACAAGCTCGAGCGTGACGAAGGGATGCTGGCATCGACCGGTATCCGCCGCCTTCGGGCCAAGCCGGTCTTCACCACCCCGAATGTGTTCGCGCCGGAGGACTTCACTCCCCGAGACGACCATGACGTCGACCATGACAGCGCCCATGACAGCGCCCATGACAGCGCCCAGGTGGACGGGCGGTCGAACCAGCGCGACGAGACCGCAGAGGAGCAGCACTGCTACGTCTGCAAGCGGAAGTACCGCGACGTGCACCCGTTCTACGACCAACTCTGCGCCGCGTGCGGGGCCTTCAACTTCGCCAAGCGCAGCGAGCTGGCCGACCTCCGCGGGCGGGTGGCGCTGCTCACGGGCGGGCGGGTGAAGATCGGTTACCGGGCGGGCGTGAAACTGTTGCGCTGCGGCGCCTCGCTCATCGTCACCACGCGATTCCCCCGCGACGCGGCGGCGCGTTACGCGGCTGAGCCCGATTTCGGCGAATGGGGGAGCCGGCTCGAGGTGTTCGGTCTCGACCTGCGCCACACGCCCAGCGTCGAAGCGTTCTGCACCCACCTGCTGGCGACCCGAACCCGGCTCGACTTCATCATCAACAACGCCTGCCAGACGGTGCGGCGGCCTCCCGACTTCTACCAGCACATGATGGACGCCGAGATCGCCTCCGCCCGCGACCTGTCCCCGGAGGTCCGCGCGCTGCTGGGTGCCTACGAAGGGTTGCGGGGCGACCAACTCGTGCAGGAATCCGACGGACTCCTGCCCGAGGCGCTCGGTGCCGTTGACGGCCCCATCGGCCTCACCCGTCCGGCCGAACTGTCGCAGACGGCGCTACTGCCCGAAGATGCTGAACGGACGCCGAGCCTGTTCCCCCAGGGGCGTCTCGACCAGGACCGCCAGCAGGTCGACCTGCGGGGCCGGAACTCGTGGCGGATGCTCCTGCACGAGGTGCCCACCATCGAGTTGCTGGAGACGCAGTTGGTGAATGCGGTGGGCCCGTTCGTGCTCAACGCAAGGCTGAAGCCTCTGTTGCTGCGAAGCCCCGAACGCGACAAGCACATCGTCAACGTGACGGCCGAGGAGGGGCAGTTCTACCGCCGCTTCAAGACCACCCGCCATCCCCACACCGACATGGCCAAGGCCGCGCTCAACATGATGACCCGCACCTCGGCAACCGATTACGAGGCCGACGGGATCCACATGAACAGTGTCGACACCGGCTGGGTGAGCGACGAGGACCCCGCCGCCATCGCCGCCCAGAAGCGGGCCGAGCATCGGTTTCACCCACCCCTCGACATTGTCGACGGTGCCGCCCGGATCCTCGACCCCATCATCGACGGGTGCAATACGGGCCAGCACCGTTGGGGGCAGTTCCTCAAGGACTTCGTCCCGACCGACTGGTGACGGGCGCCCCGATGGACCGCTCGAGCAATGGCGCCAACTCGGGAACCGAACCACCGTAGGCAACGTCGAACTCCCCGGTTGGTCGGGCCCATCGGGCTCGCACGTCAAGGGGGGATCGACATGGGTGCAGCGAAACGACGAGGCCGGTCGGCGTGGGCGAGGGTCAGCATGATGGTGCTGCTGACCGCAGGGCTCAGTGTCGTCCCAGGTGCGCCCAGCGGTGCCGGCCAGCCGCACGTCGGCCTCCGCCTGCTCTCGGCGTCGCCGGAGCTGACCGCCGTGCGATACGGGGACGGCACCCCGGTCGTGCTGTACCAGGGGCTCTACGCCGCCGCGACTGGGGGGACCTTCGAGTTGGACGCGATCACGGGCCGCGACGGTGTCGTGTCCATCTACCCGACGCGGCGCGACGGCGGCAGCGTGTCTCGGGGACCTGCGTTGCACACACCGGGAAAAGTGAGCATCGCCGAGGGGGTGCCCGGGTTCTTCCGCATGACCATCACCGACGGGTCCGGCACGGCGGTGACCACCGCCAAGCTGCCGTTCTGCCCCGCCGGGTGGTTCAGTAACCAGCGTGTGGATGGCAGCGGCCCCGATCAACCCACCTTCCCTTACTTCTGCGGCAGCCAGCTCACCCGAGCGATGATCTACGGCATCGACCACGGCTGGTCCTCGACGCTGTTCGTCGGTTTCTCGGGGAGTGGGATATCCGACGGGGACTACCACCTGACGGTTGCCATCGAGGACACCTACGTCCGCCAACTCCACCTGGACCCGGCCCAGTCAACGGTCTCGGTGTTGCTGCACATCGTGACCCAGAAGCCCGACTGCTTCCCCGGCTTCCCGTGTCCGCCGCCCCCGCCCCCCGGTGGTGGCGGAGCGGCGCGACCGTCGGTGCCGGTGGCAGGACCACAGTCGCCGCGCCCCGCAGAGCGTCAGGGCCGCAGCGGACCGACGGGTGCCGACGGAGGGGACGGCCTGCCCAACCTGGCGGCGCTTCCGGCTCACAACCTTTCAATCGACAACGGCGTCGGTCGTCGTGACTACCTGAACTTCGGCGCCACCCTGTGGAACGCCGGACCGGGGCCCCTGGTCCTGGAAGGGTTCCGCCGCGGTGGCTCGACGATGACCGCGACGCAGTTCATCTACCGGAACGGCAAGCCGGTGCGCTCCCAGGTCGTCGGCTCGTTCGAGTTCGACATGCGAGAAGGCCACAACCATTGGCACGTAGAGGACGCCGCCCAGTACGACCTGCTCGACGCCAGTGCCAGCCGCGTACTGCTGAGCGGGAAGCAGTCCTTCTGCCTGGCGCCCACCGATCCGGTGGACCTCACGCTTCCGGGGGCCGAGTGGCAGCCCGACCGCACCGGGCTGTGGAGTCAGTGCGCAGGGCAGGACTCGATCTGGCTGCGCGAATCGATGCCCGCGGGGTGGGGCGACACCTACTACCAGAACGTCGCCGGCCAGTCCTTCGACATCACCGCCGTTCCCAACGGGACCTACCGGCTGCGGGTGACGACGAACCCGTTCCACCGGCTCCTCGAGACCGACTACAGCGACAACACGTCGTTGCTGACGGTGCACCTCGGCGGCACGACAGGGCACCGCACCTTCACCGTGGGATGACGCCCGTTCAACGTCGGGTTGACTGACGCCGGAGGCGAGCGTCACCCCGACGTCCGGAGCCTTCGCGCGGTTGGGCGGTCAGCCCGGGATGGCCCACCGCGTGCCGCCGGATCCATTTCGCCGATAGCCAGCCGAGGGCGGGTCCCGGCGAGCTCTTCAACTCACCGGGAGCGCCACCGTGGCGGCCAGCTCCTCCTTGTCCATTGGGGAGCGTCCGGGGATTTCCTGCTCGGTGGCCATGGTGTGCAACTCCTCGACCGTGAGGTCGAGCTTGTCCTGCAGGGTGGGCGCGCCCAAGCCGGCCTTGATGGTCTCCAGCTCCTTGCCGAGGGTTTCCAGATCGGCACCCGACATCGCCTTGCGCACCGGCGGGAACAGATCGCGCTCCTCCTCATCGGCGTGGTGCTCGACGTTCTCGATGATCACCGTCAGCTTCGCCACCCACTCGTCGGATGCAGGCGACACGTCCTTCACCTCGTTGATGAGAACCTTGACCACATGATGCTCCTGCAGACCCTCATCGATGGTCGAAGCGACGTCGTCGCTGATGCCGCGGGTGCGCGGGTAGAAGGCTTCCTCTTCGATCTGTGTGTGCACCATGAGCTCCCGAATGAGCATCGGCGCAAGCGCCCGCATGGAGTTGTCATCGCCACGCTCATTGGCACTCTTGAAGCGCGTGATGAGGCCTCGTACACGGTTGTGGTCGGCGGTCAGAAGCCCGATGGCATCCATGATTCCTCCAGAAATCGGCGTTGCAACTACGTACCCGACCCCACTTCTCACGAGAACCGGCCTGAACTCCCCGAACCCCGCTGCCATGCCGCTCCGGTTGCGGAGGCGGTGGAGGCCTCGGGCTAGCGTGGCCTCCTCAATCGACACGAGGGGGCACCATGGACGACGTCCTTGGCTACGAAGGCAAGCACGCGGTGGTCACCGGTGCGGCATCGGGAATGGGAGCGGCCACCGCCGCGCTGCTGGTGGAGTTGGGTGCCCACGTCACCGCCATGGATGTGAAGCCGGTGGAGTTGGCCGGCACCACGAGCATCCAGATCGACCTGCGCGACCGCGCCGCAATCGACGAGGCCGTCGCCGCGGTGGCGTCGCCACCCGACATGATCTTCTCGGTGGCCGGGCTGCCCGGGCCGCCCTTCAGTGACCTCGACGTGCTCACCGTGAACTTCATCGGGGCGCGCCACCTGATCGAGGCGCTGCTGCCGTCGATGGCGCCCGGGTCCGCAGTCGCCTGTGTGGCCTCCAATGCCGGGTTGGGTTGGCAGTTGGAGTACGAGTCCCTGGTGCCCCTCATCACCTCGGAGAGCTTCGATTCGGCTCTGGCCTGGGTGGAGGCGAACCCCGGGCCGCTGGCGGCCAACACCGGTTACCTCTACTCCAAGAAGGCCATGAACGCCTGGGTGGCGTGGCGGGCGCCCCAGCTCATCGCAGCGCAGGGCATCCGGCTGAACAACACCAACCCCGGCCCGACCGACACCGCCATGATGCCGGCCTTCGAAGCCTTCGCCGGCAAGGAGATGATCGATGCGTTCGTCGGTCCCTCCGGGCGGCGCTCCACCGCGGAGGAGCAGGCGTGGCCACTGCTGTTCCTGAACAGCCCCCGTTCCAGCTACATCACCGGCGAGGCGTTCCACACCGACGCCGGCTTCCTCGCCGCCCAGACCACCGGCCAACTCTGAGCCGCACACACCAACCGAGGACATTCCAATGAAGATCGACGGCAAGAAGGCAATGATCGTGGGCGGCGCGTCCGGCATGGCGAAAGCCGCCGCCGGCGCGCTGCGTGAGCGAGGTGCCACGGTGGCCATCCTGGACCTGCCCACCTCCGCCGGGGCCGAGGTCGCCGCCGAACTCGGCGGCACCTTTCACCCCGTGGATGTCACGGACGCGGCCGGCGTCGAGGCCGCCGTGAACGCGGCGGTGGAGGCATTGGGCGGCCTGCACATCGCCATCAATACCGCCGGGGGAGGGATCGCCAAGCGCACTCTCACCAAGGAAGGCCCCCATCCCCTGGAGGACTTCCGTTTCGTCGTCGAGCTCAACCTCATCGCCACGTTCAACCTGAACCGTCTGCAGGCCCAGGCCATGAGCGTGAACGAGCCCGAAGACGAGGAGCGCGGTGTCATGATCAACACCGCGTCGATCGCCGCCTTCGAAGGGCAGATCGGCCAGGTGGCGTACTCGGCCGCCAAGGCCGGCATCGCGGGGATGACCCTCACCATGGCCCGCGATCTGGGCAGCCTGGGCATCCGGGTGATGTCGGTGGCCCCGAGCCTGTTCAACACCGGGCTCACCGAGATGGTCCCCGAGGAGTACGCCGCGGTGCTCACCCGCGATGCGGCCTTCCCGAAGCGGATGGGCCGTCCGGAGGAATACGCCAGCCTGGCAGTTGCGATCGTGGAGACGCCGATGCTCAACGGCAGCTGCATCCGCCTCGACGCCGGCCAGCACTTCGCCCCCAAGTAACACCTGGGTCCGGCGGCCTCAGGGGTCGAGCAACGAGATGCCCATTCGGCCGTAGCCGGCGACCTGCCGGCACAGCGGGCTGTAGCACTCGAAGATGGCGGGCGCCGTGCGGCCCTCGTGGTCGGTGACGCGCACCAGCGCCTGATCGAGGCCTCGGATCCGGGTCCGCACCGCGGGGTCGGTGACGTCGTAGGTCTCGCCGGTCACGACGAGTTCGCCGCCCCCGACGTCCATGCCCATCCACACGTCGCCGTCGGGGGTCCCTCCGTTGGGGCCGCCGTACATTCCGCACCGAAGGAAGGCGAACTGGTTGCCGATGCGCTCGAACCGGAGGGTGCGCACCTCTCGATCGCGGCCGATCTCCACGTCGATCTCGCCGGCGAAGATCAGGTCGGTCCCTTCCTCGAAGACGAGGCGATAGGCGACCCGGCCGGCGGTGCGGCTTCCCGGCCGTGGATCACCGAGACGCAGAGGGAGATGGTCGACCCACAGCGCCCAGTCGTCGAAGTCGGCATAGAGACCCGACAGTGGATGCTGGCCGCCCCGGTAGAGCGCGGGACCGCCCACGCCGTCACGCACACCCCAGTGGTGGTCGCGGGTCCCCCGGTGCGTGGTCACGTCCAGCGCGAGATCCGCGCCGTCGACCTGCACCGTGCCCGACTGGACGCCGAACCCGTCGTAGCCGGCCACCCCGGAGAAGGCGCGGCCGTCGATGACCGCTCCGGCGCCGAGGTTGCGGTAGGTGGCGCGCGTCGTGTCGTGCCACCGCAGGTCGTAGGCCACTCCGAATGCGTTCTCGTCGAGCCGGAGCCGCCACTGGCGGAATGGTTCGACGATCTCGAACGACAGGGGCCCGACGCGCAGGTTGGTGCGGTCGTTGCCGAGGCGACGGTGGGCGCGCACCGTCGTGTGGCGGCCGCGATGGTTCACGATGGCGAACGCCTCGGCGGTGCCCAGGTTCGGGTAGATGCCCATCCCGGTGACCAACAGGAGTTCACCGGAGAGGTCCTGCGCGGTGAACCAGACTCGTTCGTAGGCCTGCGGGTCCGAGGTCCACATCACCCGGACCGGATGGGCCGTCTGATGAACCAGGAACTCGTCGATGCCCGACAGCGGGCTGTGCTCGTCGAGGCCTCCGAAGCCGTCGGCGTTCACGATTCGAACCCAGCGATCTTGTGGTTGATCCACGCCACCATGGGGCTGGCATCGCCGGGCGGGAGCATCGGCGTCTCCCCCGCCTGCACGGCCAGACGAGCCTGACGATCGCTCACCGCCGTCGAGCGGATGAGAGCGAAGACCTCATGCCAGGCCAGGTCACACGGGGCGCGCCCCGTCGCCTTCTGCCAGGCCGCCAC
>JANMIX010000811.1:0-3540 GCA_031376015.1 Acidimicrobiia bacterium
TCGGTGACGTCGGCACCGATCGTTACGCCTTGGATGACACAGGCTCCGGTGCCGATCATCGTGCGGGCGCCGATGGTGACGTTGCCGCCCACGTTGGCGCCCGGATGGATCGACACGAAGTCGCCGATCTGGCTGTCGTGGCCGACCGTGGCGTTCACGTTCACGTGCACATGCCGGCCGAGCCGGACGTTGGTGGTGAGGCTTGCCCCGGGCGCCGCCAGCAGACCGGGGGCCCATTCGACGTCAAGCCCGACCACGGTGGATGGATGCACCGATGAGGTGGGGGTGTGGTTGGGCGCATCGAAACGCCCCGCCACTGCGGCCTTCACCTGCGGGTCACCAATGGCAATGACGTAATCGCACTCGAGGTCGGCCGCCTCGTCGATGGTGCCGAGGTAACGGGCGCCGAGCCGCTCGAGCGTGGCCGCGTCCGGCGCCTTGTCGTCCACGAAGCCAAGGACGGCGCGACCCTGCGCATGCAACGAGCAGAACGCTTCGCGCCCGTGTCCCCCGGCGCCCACGATCACGAGCGGACGTTCGACCCCCGGCGCGGACACGTCGGGCAGACTACCGAGGTGCGCGACTCGGGCTGGCGACTGATCGCGCTCGTCGCCCTCGTCGTCGCATCGCCCCTCCTCGCGGTGATCGCCTTGGCCGTGCGCCTCCGCCTCGGGGGGCCGGTGCTATTCACGCAGGAACGGGCCGGCCTCGGCGGCACGACGTTTATGCTCTACAAGTTCCGCACCATGACCGACACCCGCGACGCGACCGGGAACCTGTTGCCCGACGACGCGCGGCTCACCCGGCTGGGGCGGTTCCTGCGGTCGTCCAGCCTGGATGAGTTGCTCGAGTTGTGGAACGTCGCCCGGGGCGAGATGGCGTTGGTGGGGCCCCGGCCGCTGCCGGTGCGCTACCTGCCCCGTTACACGGCCACCGAGGCCCGGCGCCACGAGGTGCGGCCCGGGCTCACCGGATGGGCGCAGGTGCACGGGCGCAACGCGGTGGGCTGGGACGAGCGGCTCGCCCTCGACGTCTGGTACGTGGACCACCGGTCGCTGTGGTTGGATCTGCGGATCATCGGGCGCACCGTGGGGATGGTCTTGCGCCGCGACGGCATCAGTGGAGAGGGCACCGAGACCATGCAGGAACTGCGGCCCGAGTTGGGCAGCGAGCCGTGAGCCGCATCTACCTGTCGGCGCCCGACGTGCGGCCCGCCGAGCGCGAGATGATCTTCGCCGCCCTCGACTCGGGGTGGGTGGCGCCGGTGGGGCCCGACCTCAACGCCTTCGAAGCCGAGGTGGCCGCCGCCACCGGCCGGGCCCATGGAGTGGGCCTCTCCAGCGGCACCGCCGCGCTGCACCTGGCGCTGGCCGAGTTGGGGGTGGGTGCGGGCGACTCGGTGCTGGTGTCGAGCCTCACCTTCGCTGGCAGCGTGTTCCCCGTGGCCTACCTGGGCGCCACGCCCGTGTTCGTCGACAGCGACCCGGCCGACTGGAACATCTCCGCCGACCTGCTGGCCGAGGAACTGGCCGGCCGCGCCGCCGCGGGCACGCTCCCCAAGGCGGCGGTGATCGTCGACCTGTACGGCCAGTGCGCCGCCTATGACCGCATCGTGCCGCTGCTCGAGGACTACGGCGTGGCCCTGGTGGAGGACGCCGCCGAGGGCCTGGGCGCCACTCTGCACGGCCGGGCCGCCGGGTCGTTCGGATCGGTGGGGGCGGTGTCGTTCAACGGGAACAAGATCATCACCTCCAGCGGCGGGGGGATGCTGGTGACCGACGACGCCGAACTGGCCCGCCGCGCCCGCTACCTGGCCACCCAGGCCCGCCAACCCGGCGCCCACTACGAGCACACCGAGATCGGGTTCAACTACCGCCTCTCCAACCTGCTGGCCGCCTTCGGCCGCGGCCAACTCTCCACGCTGCCCGACCGCATCGCCCGCCGCCGCCAGATCAACGACCGCTACCGGGCCGCCCTGGCCGGCGTGCCCGGCGTGGGCTTCCAACCCGTGCCCGCCGGCAGCGAACCCAACTGGTGGCTCACCTGCATCACCCTCGACCCCGCCGTGTGCGCGGTGCGCCCCGAAGCCCTGCGCCTGCACCTCGAAGCGGCCGACATCGAAGCCCGCCCGCTGTGGAAGCCCATGCACCTCCAACCCGTGTTCGCCGGCGCGCCCCGCCGCGTCGACGGCACCGCCGAGACCCTGTTCCGCACCGGCCTGTGCCTCCCCTCGGGCAGCGCCATGACCGACGCCGACCTCGACCGTGTGTTGGGGTGCCTGCGCGAGGGGTTGGGTGGCTGAGCTGTCGGCTGGCGGATGACGGCGAGGCGTCTGCACGGCTGGTTGACACAGGGGGTCGGTACAACCGTGTGGACATCAGACCGGAGGTCACATTGGCCCAGAACGTGCGGGGGCGGAGCTGCGAGCACCAAATCATGGTGAACCGTACCCTGAACCGTGAAGAGAGCGCCGAGGAGTTGACCCGTGGCTGACGACATCGACCTGATCGCCGATCTCAACGCCGAAGACGACGACGGCCTGTGCTGGTCCACCCTTCGGGAGGCACGTGAGGCCGAGCGAATCGTCCCCGGTGCGATGGTCCTGGCCGGGAACCGACTGGGCCGTGCCGTTGTGCGGATCGTGGCTGTCGACGATGACGGCCAGGTCCACTTCTCGATCCTCCCCGGATCAGTCGCCAAGAACCGCCATCTCCTGGGCCGCACTGTCGCCTAGCTGACTCCGCCGAACCCAACCCGTCGCCTCAACGCTCGACAAGCCCGCTGCCGGGTGAGGCGCAAGCGGAGGCAGCCCGGCAGCCCCTCCCACCGGCGGCCTCGAGCACGACGGCCACCCAGTTCGCGGTCAGCGTCTTCGTGCAGCGCTTCAGGTAGCCATCGAGCGTGGTCGGGTCGGACGCCACTTCGACCTTGGAACCGACCTCGACCCAGCCTCGACCGGTCAAGAAGGGGACGATGCCTTCGAGGCATTCCCATCGGAGCGGGGTCCATGCCTCCTTCGCCCCCAACAGCAGCACGATGCCCGGTTCGTCGATGCGGGCCAGGGTGAACGGCTTGCCCCGAGTCGGGGTGGCCAGCTTGGCGCCACTGCGGAGGTTGGCGCGGATAGCCCGCTCGACTGGTCCCGTTGTCCGTGTCACCGCGTGGTTCGATCACGTCCCAGTTGGTTGGCGGAGAGTTTTCTCGCCGCCCACCCTTCGTTGACACACCCCGATGGGAACATGTGTTCGTGTCCGGGAGCGAGGTGCTGGCCGAACTGAACGAGGTGATCGACCGGCTCGCCGGCCTCGACCCCACCGCCCTGGCCGGGCCGGGCCGCGAGGCGTTGGTGGTCGGCCTGTTCGCCGCCCGTGACCGCCTCGCCGGCGTCGCCGCCAGCGCCACCGCCGCCTGGGAAGCCTCCGATGACTGGGCCGGCGACGGCTCCAAAGCCTGCTGGGCCCGCCTCGCGTTGATCTCGAAATGCTCCCCCACCACCGCCCGCCGCGAGGTCAACCGGGCCCGATCACTGCGGGCCCTGCC
>JANMIX010000038.1:0-1956 GCA_031376015.1 Acidimicrobiia bacterium
CCGTCGACCGGGAGGGCACACCCTGGGTGAGCCAACCCGGAGGCGGCAGGCGCTTCACGAGCCCACCCCGGCCAACGACCTACCGGACGCTACGAGCAAAAGCCCCCGGCAGCCGGTGCTCTCATACAAGTCGGCGCTTCACTGGTCAGCGTTCTACAGGTCTGACCAGGCACTTCTCGTGTGCTCGGAAACACCTGGAACCCCCTAGGATCTGACGCTGTGTCAGATCCGCTGCACACCCGATTCTGCGACCTGGTCGGCGTCCGCCTCCCGATCGTGCAGACAGGCATGGGTTGGGTGTCCGGTGCCCGCCTCACCGCGGCCACCAGCACGGCCGGCGGCTTCGGGATCCTCGCCGCGGTGACGATGACCGTGGAGCAACTCGAGAACGCCGTACGGGAGGTGCGAGAGCGCACCGACGCTCCCTTCGGGGTGAACTTCCGGGCCGATCAGCCGGACCTGGCGGATCGCATCGCCTTCGTCGTCGCCCAGGGGGTGCGCCTGGTGAGCTTCGCCGGGGCGCCCACCAAGGATGCGGTGGCCCGCTGCCATGACGCCGGGGTGTTGGTGATGCCCACGGTGGGCGCCCGCCGGCATGCCGAGAAGGTGCTGGAGATGGGCGTCGACGCGGTCATCGCCCAGGGCGGCGAGGGCGGTGGCCACACCGGCACCGTGCCCACCTCGCTGCTGCTGCCCCAGGTCGTCGACGCCGTGGGAGCGTCGATCCCCGTGCTCGGCGCCGGCGGCTTCCACGACGGTCGGGGCCTGGTGGCGGCGCTGGCCTACGGCGCCGACGGCATCGCCATGGGCACACGGTTCCTGCTCACCCAGGAGAGCCGGGTGCCCGAGGTGGTCAAGCAGCGCTACCTCGCCGCCACCGTGTTCGACACGGTGGTGACCACCGCCCTCGACGGTGCGCCGCAACGGGTGATCCGCACCGAGGTCGTCGATCGCATCGAGCGGTCGCCCAAGTTGTTGCGCTTCCCCCGAGCGGCGGCGGCGGCCC
Source organism: Acidimicrobiia bacterium (assembly GCA_031376015.1). Lineage (GTDB taxonomy): Bacteria > Actinomycetota > Acidimicrobiia > Acidimicrobiales > JACDCH01 > JANMIX01. The sequence continues at coordinate 1,007 of JANMIX010000038.1, forward strand.
TGCGGTTCCGGGCCGAGACCGGCACCTCGGTGCGCGATCTGGTGCGAGAGGGTCTGGCTATGAAGCGCAACCAGGACCTCACCTGGAGCCAGGTGGCCCTGGCCGCCAACGCCCCCATGCTCATCAAGGCAACCATGGTCGACGGCAAGCCCGAAGTGGGGATCCTGCCGACCGGCCAGGTCACCGGCGTGGTCACCGAGTTGCCCACCGTCGCCGCGTTGCTGGACCGCATCGTGGTGGAGGCCCGCACCTCGCTGGCCCGACTGGGCGCAGGCACCGGCGGCGGTGCCGGCGCGGGCGTCCCCGTCGCTGAAGGGATCGAGGCCTGATGGACCTGGTGTGGTCACCCGCCGAGGAGGCGTTCCGGGCCGAGGCCCGGGCCTGGCTGGAGGAGAACCTCGTCGCCTGGCGCACCGAGTGCGGGGGCGAGCCGGCGTCGGGTGACACCGCCGAGGGATTCGCGCAGCATCTGCTGTGGGAACGCCGCCTGCACCTCGGGCGATGGGCAGCGGTGTCCTGGCCGGTCGAGTTCGGCGGCCGGGGTGCGTCGCTGTGGGAGTGGTTGCTCTTCGAGGAGGAGTACTACCGCGCCGGCGGGCCCCAGCGGGTCACCCAGAACGGCATCTTCCTGCTGGCCCCCACGGTGTTCGAGTTCGGCACCCCCGAACAGCAGACGGCGATCCTGCCCCGCATGGCCGCCGCCCAGGACCTGTGGTGTCAGGGATGGTCCGAGCCGAACGCCGGCAGCGACCTGGCCGGTCTGGCCTGCCGGGCCCAGCGCGACGACACCCGGGGCGGGTGGGTGCTCAACGGCCAGAAGACCTGGACCACCCGCGGCGCGTTCTGCACCCACCTGTTCGGCCTGTTCCGCACCGACCCCGACAGTGAACGGCACAAGGGCCTCACCTACCTGCTCGTGCCCCTCGAGACCCCGGGCGTGACCGTGCGTG
>JANMIX010000060.1:0-2680 GCA_031376015.1 Acidimicrobiia bacterium
CCCTCGCGGCCGCTCGTCCTGGACGAGCTGGGCCACCCGCTCGAACAGTTCCGGGTGCTGCGCCGTGGCGGCGAACAGGCCGCCACCGACTCGCTGCGGGAGAAGCTGGTGCCGCCGGTGACTGGTTGTGGCCGTTTTGTCATCAAAAAGGAAATTGCCCCGGACGTGTCGAAAAGAGGTCCCAATGAAACTGCGCGGGGTCCTTGTTGCGGGGGTCGTGGGGGTGCTGGCGACGGTCGTCGCCCCCTCGGCGCAGGCCGCTTCGCAGAGCTCGCCGCCCTACGACTCGTCGTTCACCTCTGGCAACTGCCAATCGCTCGTGTTGCTTGGCCCCCGTTGCTACGTCGACAGCAACTCCGGCGCGTTCGCGGTGTCCGGTCGAGCCGCGGTCGGCGTCCGCGAAGCGATCCCTGTCGACGGCCCGGTGGCCACTGTAGGAGCGATGGTCGACCTCACCGGCGTCGGTGCCACGACCTGCATCAATGGTTCGACGACAGTGCGCATCACCCTGTCCGTGTGGGTCCGAGACCTTGCTACCGGCCAGATCGTCGCCGCCGGGCAGGACATCGTGGACGCACGGATCGCCGGGCAGGATTCCAGCGCCGGCCGCTTCGCCCCGATCGTGGAGCTGAGCGATCAGGGGGAATTGGTGAATGGCCTGGTGGAGACAATCGTGACCGTCGAGAACCGCCTCGTTGTTGAAGCCAATCTCCTTTGCCGTTTCCCGACAGGCGCGGTCGTGTCGGCCGGCAGGTTCACGTCGATCAGCGTCGACTGACGCGCCCGCTCAGCCCATCAGCGAGCCGCTTCTCGCACCGGTCGCCACGGTTCCCGCGCACGGCCCAGTTCCCGACGCGCAGACCTTCGCCCTGCTGGCCATCCTGCTGACCTTGGTGCGATGGATCGTGATCCCTGTCCGCATCGCCATCGCCTTCGCCGTCCTGTAGAAACAGCCGCCATATGGCGACCCTTGTGTGTTTTCACGCCCACCCCGACGACGAGTGCATTCAGACGGGCGGGATCATGCGTATCGCGCACGAGGCCGGACACCGCGTCGTGCTGGTAGTGGCCACCCGGGGTGAGCACGGTGAGGTGGCCGAAGGGTTCCTCGACGAGGGTGAGGAACTGTGGGAGCGGCGGGTGAAGGAGACGGCGGCGTCGGCGGAGGTGCTGGGCGTCGACCGGGTGGTGTATCTCGGCTATGTCGACTCCGGCATGATCGACACGCCGCAGAACCACGCACCGGAATCGTTCTGGCAGGCCGATCTCGAGGAAGCAGCGGCGCGGCTGGCCCAGATCCTGCAGGAGGAGGAAGCCGAGGTCCTCACGGTGTACGACGATCACGGCGGTTACGGGCATCCCGACCACATCCAGGTCCATCGGGTGGGTTACCGGGCTGCCGAGATGGCGGGAACCCCGCGGGTGTACGAGACCACCGTCAACCGTGATCAGGTGCAGCGCCTGTTCGACCAGATGAGCGGTGCCGCAACCCCTGACCCCGACGCCCCCCACATCCCGGAGGGGACCGAGATGCCGGACCTGGACACCTCCACCTTCGGTTCGCCCGAGGCGCTCATCACCGCGCGGGTCGACGTGTCGGCCTTCCTCGACTTCAAGCGGCGGGCGATGCGAGCACACGCCAGCCAGATCAGCGACACGTCGTTTTTCCTGACCCTCCCACCCGACGCGTTCGCGGCCGCCTTCGGGGTCGAGTGGTTCATCCGGCGCGGCCAGGGGCCGGGTATCACCGAGACGAGCCTGCTCTCATGACGGGCTGGCGCCACACCGGCTACCCCCAGGAGGTGCGATTCGGGCCGGGCGTGCTCAGCCAGATGGGAGAGGTCCTGCGGGGCCTGGGCGCCCAGCGGGTGCTGGTGGTGACCACCCCCGGACGCGACGCCAGTGACGATGGCACCAGAGTCCGCAAGGCGGTCGGCCGTTCCCTGGTGGCGACGTTCGCCGAGGTGGCGTCGCACGTGCCCGCGCCGCTGGTGCAACGGGCCGTGCAACTGGCGCGCAACGAGGAGATCGATGCCCTGGTCAGCTTCGGCGGCGGTTCGTGTGCGGACATGGGCAAGGCCGTGGCGTTCTTCACCGAGCAGCAGGCGGGCGCCCCGGGCCGCAGCGTGCACGACCGTCCGGCGCTGTGGCACGTGAGCATTCCCACCACGTACTCGGGGGCCGAACTGACGCCGTTCTTCGGCATGACCGATCCGACCACCCGCCAGAAGTCCGGCGGCGGTGGCCCTACCTCGGCGCCGGTGGCGGTGCTGTACGACCCTGAGCTCACGTTGTCGACCCCGCCCCGTGTCACCGCCGAGACCGGCATGAACGCCCTGGCCCACTGCGTCGAGGTGGCCTACTCGCCCCTGCGCACCCCCGAGGCCGAGGCCGTGGCGCTGGCGGGAGCGCGCCGCATCCACGCCACCCTCGCACTGGCCGTGGACGACCCCACCGACCTGGCCGTGCGGGGTGCCCTGCTGGAGGGAGCGGCGCTGGCCGGCCGCAGCCTGCAGAACGCCAGCATGGGTGTGCATCACGGCCTGGCCCAGTTGGTCGGCGGCCGGACCGGCATCCCCCACGGCTTGGCCAACGCCATGATCCTGGCCGCCGCGATCCGCTTCAATGCCGGCACGGTGCCGGCGGAGACGGCTCGCATCGGCGAGGCTCTCGGCGACGC
>JANMIX010000085.1:0-2570 GCA_031376015.1 Acidimicrobiia bacterium
GAGCCACACGTGTCGTGCCCGGCCAGTGGCGACGATGTCTTCGGCCACGGTGCGGACCACCTCCATGGGCGTGGCGTAGGCGCCCTCGGTGGCGCTGGCCGGCGCGGTCAACAGACCCACCACCCGGCCTTCCGTGTCGCACAGCGCGCCTCCCAGCGCCTCGGTGCGTACTCGGGCATCGGTCTCCAGCATGCCGTGGAGCACCGCCTTGCCCAGGTTCATCTTGCGATCGAGCCCGCTGATCACCCCCAACACCACCGTGGCCGAACCCAAGGCGGTGTCAGGGGCCCCGACGGCCGCGGTGGGCTGTCCGACCTGCATCGGTTTGTCGCCGTTGAGCAACGGGGCATGAAGGCCGGTGCGAGGCACCCTGAGTACGGCCACGTCGGTGGATTCGTCGCTCCCGACCAGCGTGGCGACCACCTCGGTACCGTCCGCCAGCGTCACCGTCACCTCGGTGCGGCCGTCGACCACATGCCGGGCGGTGAGCAGGTAGCCGTCCGAGCGGAACACGAGGGCGCTGCCACCCGGTCCGGCGGGATCACCGGCATGGACGTGGGCCAGGGACTGGGACAGTTCGGCCACGACCTTCGTGGCGCCCCCGGTGACCAGCGAGGCCTTGGCGATGGCGACACCGCCCGGCGAGGAAGGGTCGGAGCCGACACCGAGAGTGGCCGCGAGCACGCCCACGCTCAGCACTGCCCCGAGCAAGGCCGAGCAGACTGCCACGGTCCACAGCCGGGGCAGCTTGCGCGACCCCCCAGCGCGCACCGGTGCGGCGCCGCTCGGTCCGATCAGCGCCATCTCGGAGGGATGACGCCACAGTCGGTCGTCGGGATGCGGTGGTATGACGGGCGGCGTCAGTTCGTCATCGCCGTCGTCGCTCATACCCACCAGGCCAAGTTACCGAGCGTTGGGTGGCGGAGGGCCGCGGCCCCACCGGCGCCGTCATCGCCGCCGACGATGGGACCGCACTCGGCTGATGGCCGTAGGATTGCCCCCGTGCAGGCACCGGCGATGGGCGACGATTGGGTGGGCTTGTCCCACGATGCCCTGCCCTTCGGCGCGGCGGCTGTCTGGGTTGGTCGCCCCGACTGCGGTGCCGTGGTGGTCTTCTCGGGCACGGCGCGCGACCACGCCCCCGGGCGTCCCGGCGTGCATCGTCTCGAGTACGAGGCCTACGAGGAGCAGGTCGCCCCCCGGTTGGCGGCGGTCGCACTTGAGGCCCGTGGGCGCTGGCCTGAGCTGGGTCGTGTCGCCCTGCTGCACCGTGTGGGTGTTGTGCCCATCGGCGAATCGGCCGTGGTGGTGGCCGTCTCCGCGCCACATCGTGAGGCGGCGTTCAGCGCAGCGCGGTTCTGTATCGACGCATTGAAGGCTTCCGTGCCCATCTGGAAACGCGAGTCATGGGACGGTGGCGAGAGTTGGGGCCTCGAGGCCCAGCACCTGAGCGAGCCTGAACAGGTTGCGTCCCGGTGATGACGGTGCTCGCCTTCCTGTTGACCCCCGTGGTGATCGTGATGGTGGGTTCCTCGGTACTGGCTTTTCGCTCGCGGCGCCCGCGAGGCGTGACGGCCAGCGTCGACTCGTTCCGCAAGGAGATGGAGGCGTTGGCCCCGCGCGACGATCCCGACCGGACCGACTTGTACCGGCCGAACCGGCACCGGGGGTAACCCTGGCGCGCGACCTGGCCATCGATCTCGGGACCGCCAACACGCTGGTCTACGAGCGTGGACGCGGCATCGTCCTCAACGAGCCTTCCGTCATCGCGCTCAACAGCCGGACAGGCGACGTGCTGGCCATGGGTCATGAGGCGTGGCAGATGATCGGGCGTACGCCCGGCTACATCGTGGCGGTGCGTCCCTTGCGGGGCGGAGCGATCACCGACTTCGACATCACCCAACGGATGATCCGACTGCTGCTCCAGCGTGTGGGCGTCAACCGCTTCAATCGGCCCCGGGTGGTCATCTGCGTGCCGTCGGCCATCACCGAGGTCGAACGTCGAGCCGTCACCGAAGCGGCCCGCCGCGCCGGCGCCGCCGACGCACAGCTCATCGAGCAGCCGATGGCTGCCGCCATCGGGGCCGGGCTGCCGATCCACGAACCCGTCGGCAACATGGTCATCGACGTGGGTGGCGGCACCTCCGAGACGGCCCTCATCAGCCTTGGGGGGATCGTGGCGCTCCAGGCGGTCCGGGTGGGCAGCTTCGATCTCGACGCCGCCATCCAGGCTTACGTGCGCCGCGAGTACGGGATCGCGGTGGGAGAGCGAACCGCCGAGGAGATCAAGGTGGCGATCGGCTCGGCGTCACCGGTGCGCGATGAGGTCAACGCCGAGGTGCGGGGCCGCGATCTCATGAGCGGGCTCCCGAAGACGGTGATCCTCGCTCCGGGCGAGGTGCGGGCGGCCATCGAGGAGCCTGTGTCGGCGATCTGCGATTCGGTGGTGGCCTGCCTCGGGCTGAGCCCCCCGGAGCTGGCGCAGGATCTGATCCTCAACGGCGTCAAGCTGGTGGGCGGCGGCGGGATGCTCGCCGGGCTCGACCAGCGCCTGGCCAACGAGACCGGGG
>JANMIX010000135.1:0-4578 GCA_031376015.1 Acidimicrobiia bacterium
GCGTCGATGTCGATCTCGCCCTCTTCGAAGTCGTCCTCGTCTTCACTCAACTCATCGTCCGTTTTTCTCTGCTCCCGCTCGATCCCGATGCCCGCTGACGCGGGCGGGCAGGATACACACCTGGGACCGCCGCGCAACCACCGCTAGGACGACGCCGCAGGTGGAACGGTTCCGGGGGCATTGGTGGCGCCGCCTGCCGCCACTGCGAAGTTCACGCTCCGCACGCTCTCGACCTTCCACCTGCCGCTGAGTCGCACAAGCCGGAGCTCCAGGTACTGATCGCGCTGGACCGTGGTCGTCTGCCCTACCAGGGTGAGATCGGCCACGACGATGGTCGACGCCTGGTCGTTGCCGATGTCACCCACGTAGACCGACTTGATGCTGCCGCGGGCGGAGGACAGCTTGAGCTGCTTGAAGGTCTTGACGAGGGTGCGCTGGACCTGATCGAACTGTCCGAGCAACGTCCCGGTGGCCAGTTCATGCACCACCGGAGCGTTGGCCGCCGCCCCGTTGGTGTCGAAGCTGATCAGCGCCTCGACCAGGCGGGCGGAGGTGGTACGGATATTGGTCTGATCGGCTGATTCGGTGCCCGAGTCCGTGCGGACGAGCAGCACCAGGAGCACAACCGCGATCAGGAAGAACGCGGCGGCGATACCGATCGCCAGCCCCAGTGGCCCCGCCCCGGATCCCTTCGGGTCCTCGACCATCGGGGCGTTCTGTGCGCTCTCCGCCGGCGTGTCAGGGGCGTTCTGCCCTGTTCGGTTGGTGTGGCCCGCCTGTGCCGCCGGCGCGTCGCCCCCTTCGGGCTGCTGGAGGTCGGTCTCGGGCTCAGGCACGACCGGCACGACCGATCCAGCGGGTCCCCAGCGCGACGGCCATCAGGACCGTGACCAGGCCGAGCACGAAGACGCCGCCGGTCTCAGGAAGACGGCCGAGACCGCCGCCGCCGGAGGAGGAGGAACTCAACACCTGGGAGGGGACGAAGTCGACACCCTTGGTGGCCGAGACCGTCCCCACGCACGCGGGCACGACCGGTACCGGTGGGAGCTCAAGGGGACGGGCGTACTGCTTGGGCGGGTTGTTGGGGTTCGTCATGAGGTTGACCCGCGCCCAGGGTCCGTCCGGATCCACGTCCTGCGTGGTGTACAGCTTGGCGAACGCGGCGGGGCCGATGGTGAGCAGCTCGTCGAGGCCATCCACATGCTGTACGGACAGCCGGGTGAGGTCGGTCAGAGCCTTGAGGGTGCAGTCGAGATTCGTCTTGGAGGCCGCCACCAACGACGCCACCCGACCGATGAGCTCGGTGCCCTTGTCCAGCAGGGTTGCGGTGTTGGTGTTGGCGTTGGCCAGGCTGTCGGCCAGGAGCCGGAGATTGGTCAGCGACGAACCGAGGTCACCGGCGTGGTCGGCCAGCACCTTGGTGATGGCGGTGTTGTTCACCGCGAGGCGGTCGAGCACGGTGGTCTTGGCCGCGAAGGTGGCGGAGAGCTGGTCGAAGGCGGTGGTGATGGCCCGCAGGTCATCGCCACGGCCATTCAGACCGACGGCCAGCTCGTGGACCAGGGAGCCGGCCTTGGCGGAATCGATGTTGTGCAGCACCGCGCTGGCCGACTTGAGCAGCTCGGAGAACTCGAGCGGGATCCGGGTGTCGGTGACGGGCACCTTGCCACCCGGAGGGATGGAATCGGCCTTGGCGACCTCCTGGGCCTGGTATCCCTGCGGCGGCGTGAAGTCGATGTAGGGCTCGCCCACGGCGGACTTGCGGAAGATGCTGGCGGTGGACCCCAGCGGCAGGTATCTGCCCCGGTCGATCTTGAGGTCCATGTGGACGAAACCCTCGGGCGCTCGCGTCACCTTGGTGACCCGGCCGTAATGCACCCCGAGGTAGGTCACCTCGGCGTTTGGCTGCACGCCGGAGGCAACCGGGAAGTCGGCCGAGATGGCGTAGGGCTTCTCCAGGCGGTCGATGGTGATGATGTTCGACGCCGCCCACGCGCACAGCAGGACGAACACGCCGACGAACACCGCCAGGTTGATGAGGGTGCGGCGGCTGGTCATCCCGAGCAGTCCGCCGTGGCGCCGCAGGCCACGAACCAGCCGTAGACCTGCGCGTATTGGGTGGGGATCGCCTTGGGCACGATCCGCACGAACCGGTTGGCGAAGTCGAGCAGCAGCCCGACCTCCTGACGTCCGGCCGCCACCTTCTGCAGGATGGCATCGACCTGCGCCACCTGACGCCGCACCGTGGCCAGGTACGGATCGAACACGAGCCCGTTCTGATCCTGGGCCAGGCGGGTCAGCTGCGTGAGTGTGCCGATCAGCTGGGTGCGGTTGTCGGCCAGGAGCTGCACGCTCTTGGGCAGCGTGATGAGGAGCTGATCGATCGACGACGACCCCGCGGCCAGCGCGCCCGACGCCTTGTCGAGGCCGTCGATGATCGTGCCGATGTTGCCGGCCTGGTTGGCCAGGGTGGCGCTGAGGGAGGACAGGTCGGTGAGGATGCTGCGCAGTTCCCCGGCGCGTCCTCCAAAGCCCACTGCTCCCGCCTCGATCATGGCCTGCAGGTCGTTGGTGGCCACCCCGCCCAGGAGCTGCACGGCCTCACGGGCGACGAACTCGAGCTCGGGGGCCTCCCGGGTCCGCTCCCGGGGGATCTCGGTCCCGGACTGCAGTGAGCCGGACGCACCGGTGCAGATGCCCGTGTGGCGGGGATCGTCGATGGCGGGGTCGCACGGCCGTAGCTGGATGAACTTCTCGCCCAACAACGAGGTCGTGCGGAGTTCCGCGATGGAGTCCGCCGGGAGATCGACGCTCTTGAGCTCCATGGTGATCTTGGCCTTGAAGTCCTCGGTCAGGTCGATGGCGGTGACCGAACCGACCCGCACGTCGGCCACCTGCACCGAGTGATTGGTGACCAGGTCGCCGACGTCGTCGAAGATGGCGGTGATCTTGAGTGGCCCGGCCACGCGCCCGGGCAACGAGCAGCCGGCGGCTGTGCCGACAAGGGTGAGGGCGACCAACACCCGGGCGGTGATCCTCGTGCTCACGAGGCGCCCACCAGAGCGTGGAGGGTGTCGGCGAGGAAACCGCCAAGGCCTCGTCCGGCGTCGGCCACGCGATGGGCGGTCGACTGTTGTTCCGGTATCGCGACCAGGGCGGGTGCCCTGAGCACGCCCAGTAGATCGTCCACCGGCGTGACCGCCAGCGAGGTGACCTGGGCCTTGCCGGCGGCCTGTCCCACCACGGTGGGCGAGCCGACCGCTGGTGCCGAAGTGGTGCAGGCGGTGTCGATCGGGATGCACGGTACCGGCGGGACCCCGAAGAAGGAGGTGACCGGTGCCAGCAGGTCGGCCACGAGCGGCGAGAAGCTGGTGCGCAGGTTGATCGCCCGTAGGTCGGGGTTGTAGGCCGACTCGATCCCCTTGACCAACATGGGGCCAGCGTCGAGCAGCTTGCCCACCGCGCCGAGGTTCACGTCGATCGACTGGGCCAGGCGGGCCACGGTGGCGAGGTCGGTCCTGAGCCGGTCGGAGTGCTCGGCCACCAACCCCAGCCCGTTCTCGGACAGGCTGGCCAGGCCGGCGACGAGCCGTTCGATGTTGGCGCGCTCCGAGGCCAGCACTCCGGTGGCCTGCGAGAAGGTGGACAGGATGGTGCCCAGCTGGCTCTCGCGGGTGCGCAGCGCGGCGGTGAACGTGTCGAGGTTGTCGACGATGGCGACGAGTTGCTGGTCCTTGGCGGCAAAGGTCGTCACGAGTTGGCTGACCGAGGACAGCGCCCGGTTCAAGGTCGCCCCGTTCCCCTTGAGGGAGTCCGAGGCGTTGTTGATGAGCCGGCCCAGGCCTTCGGGGTCGAGCGCGTCGAGGAACTTCTTCAGTTCGGCCAGGGCCACATCGGGCTCCACCGGCACGATCGAGTCGGCCAGGGAGATCTCGTGCCCATCGGTGGCCTTCGTCTCGCCCTCCTTCCAGGCCGGCGCCAGCTGCACATAGCGCTCGCCGATGAGCGACTGGGGTACGAGCTGGGCCTTCACGTCGGCGGGAATGGGCACGCTCTTGTCCACGGTCATGGTGACCTTGACGTCGGAGCCTCGGACCTCGACCTTGGTCACCTTGCCGGCGGGCAGGCCGAGCACGCGCACCTGGGCCGACGGGAACAGCGACACCGCCCTCGGGAAGTAGGCGATGAGCGTGATCGAGCCTCCTCCCCCGCCGCCGATACAGGAGGTGCCGAGCATCGCCATGACGAGGGCGAGGGCCGCGAGCCGGGTGCGACGCATCACGGGCCCGTACAGGCGGGAGCGCCGCCGGCCAGGAGGTTGCAGAACAGCGCGCGCGGGTCTGCTCCCAGAGAGTTGACATAGATGTCGAGCCACGGCCCGTGGGTGCCTGCCAGGGTCTGGTTGTAGAACGCCGGGCCGATCCAGGGCAGGGCCTTGTCGAGGTGCGCCTGTTCGGCGGCGACCACGTCGAGGGTGGGGTGCAGCGTGTCCAGGATCGAGTCGAGCTCGGCGCGGTGCTGGCCGATGATCTGGGCCAGGCGGGTGACCACGTCGCTGCCGGCACCGAGCGTGGTGGC
>JANMIX010000149.1:0-3559 GCA_031376015.1 Acidimicrobiia bacterium
ACCGACCCGGATCACCTCACCGGCAGCTCCCGAGGCGCGGACCAAGCACGGCATGAACGCCACAGGAGTCTCCGATCGCGGTGGTGACCGCAGCCTGACCGGCTCCAACGGCCAGCCGGTGGATCACCCGCATATCGTGACAAGTGCATGAACCCGGTGTAGGCCGTGGTGCGCTCGGTGTCGGAGAGCCAGGGTCGGATGTAGGCCCATTCCTCGAGCAGGATCCGGTGGAAGCGCTCGACCTTGCCGTTCGTCTGGGGCCGGCGAGGCCGGGTCTTCTTTACCTTCGTCCCCGTCGCAGCGCAGACCGCGTGCCATTGGCGTGACCGGTAGCAGGACCCGTTGTCGGTGATGACCCGATCACAGCGGATCCCGAGCGCGGCGAAGTACGCGACGGCGCGGAGCCAGAACTCGGCGGCGGTGTCGGCTTGTTCGTTGCTGAGCAGCTCGCTGTAGGCGAGGCGGGTGCGGTCGTCGAGGGCGGTGTGGATGTAGCGATAGCCGACACCGGAATGGCCGCCGTGCGCGTCGTTGCCTCTGCCGTGGATCCGCCAGCCGCCACCGTCGGGGATGCCGGCGACCTTCTTGACGTCGACGCGGACCAGCTCACCGGGCCGGTCCCGCTGGTAACGGCGAACGGGTTCTGTGTTGGTGGCCCGATCACCACGGTCGAGGCGAGCAAGCCCGGCGTCACGCAGGATCGACTGCACCGTCGATGCGGCCAGTCCGGTCTCATGGGCGATGTGGTCGGCACCCCAGCGGTGCTTGCGGCGCAGCTGGACGACCCGTCGCCGGCACGATCGGGGCGTGCGGTTCGGGGACCGATGCGGCCGTGAGGAGCGGTCGAGCAGGCCGGCTTCGCCGTGTTCGAGGAACCGGTCCCGCCACTTGCGCACCGTCTTGGCATCGACCTGGAACCGCTCGGCGGTCGCCTCGATGGTCCAGCCCTTCTCCAGCACGCACTCGACCATGTTTCGCCGGTGCTTCGGCGTCAGTCGCGCGTTCGGGTGCTGGCTTCTAGCGTGAGTCACGAGCCCTCCGTTTGAGATGTGAGTTGTGGAAGACCCACAGCCTCACTCGGAGGGCTCAACTCATGGGTGGATCACCCCACCCCATCGCCCCAGGGACAACGTCCTCGCTCGTCACAGCTAGACGAGCACCTCGAGCAGCGCTCGAACCCACAGCACGACGGCCAGCACGCCGTAGAACCACATGAGCGCTTGCGTTGTGATCAGGCGCACCCGACGATCTGGCATCGAGCCAGGCTCGATGCCCTTGCGCGTCAGCAGCTTCGCTTCGTAGTCGAAGCTCAGGCGGCCGAGCCGGATGGCGAGGCAGATGGCAGTCGCGACGACCGCGCCGGTCAACATTCGTACGTGTCGGGCGTGTTCCACCCGAGCGACGGCATCCACACGAAGAGGTCGTAGAGGTAGTTCGAGAACGCCGTCGCGACATTCGGCCGGAACGCCGGGACGAGCCGACCAGCAAGCAACGGAGGAGCGAAGACTCCGCCCAACGAGATCGCGCTGCTGACTGCGGAACTCGCGCAGGTTGCGTCTCTCGAACGGGCGCAGTTCATCGCGGTGTGAAGGCCTTGCGCGCCGGCGCTGACCCCGTTGAAGAAGGCGCCAACGCCACACCCCGTTCCGCCGGTGATGCCGCAGCTCGCATAGGCCACCATCGAGATGCCGTTGGCCACGGTGCTCACCTCGTCGAGGTGGTCCACGCCCCACTCATAACTGCCGTCCCAGGCATCGTCGAGAGCGTCGGTGATGCCGTCGGTACAGAGCGAGCCGACACAGAACAGCCCGAGTGGGTCAGTGCCGTTCAGCGGGTTGTTGCCGACGTAGCCGTAGGGCTCTCGCGTTATCGACGACATCGGATCCCGAGTGAGGAATTGGGCGGTGGCGGGGTCGTAGTAGCGGGCTCGGAGGTATTGGAAGCCGGTTTCGCTGTCGGTCCATTGGCCGGCGTAGCCGAAGTTGAATGTGTTGGTGAACGAGCACCCGGCAGTGAGCGTGCAGGTGGCTCCGGTCTTGAGTACCCCGTATGGGGTGTAGGTCGCGGTGCCCACGACGTTGGCGCCGGTCCCGGTCCCGGTCGCTTGGCGAATGGAGCCGAGGTTGTCGGTCTGGAACCAGGCGGTGAGGTTGCTCGGTCCGATCTGTTCGATGGGGATGCCACCGGGGCCGGTGAGGTAGTAGGTGTAGCTGGTGCCGGAGCCGTAGCCGACGACGAGCGGAAGGCCCGCTGAGCGGTCGTAGACGAACTGGTTCTTTTGACCGGACACGGTGCGTGACGTGCGGAGACCGTCGCCGTCGTATCCGTAGGCCGCGAGGTGCCCTGGGGCGAACTGGCTCAGAGTCGGAGTCTTCTTGTTGTTACTCGCCCCGCTGGTGCCGTCGCCGAGTTGGCCTTGGGTGTCGGCTCCCCAGCCGTAGACGGCGTTCGTGGTCAGCACCGCAAGGGTGTCTTGGTAGCCGGCCTCGACGGTGACGGCCTTGCCCGGCAGTGCGGTCACCTGCACCGGGAGGTTGGAGAGGCTGGGGGTGGCGGCGCCGAGCTGGCCGGCGTTGTTGTTGCCCCACGCCCAGACCGCCCCGGTGCCGTCGACCGCGACGGCGTGGTCGATGCCAGCGCTGATGAAGGTGGCAGGGCGTCCGGCGCTGGTGGCGGTCGGCGTCGTGAAGGTCGCGATGGTTGACGGTGAGGAGATCCCGGTGCCGCTGGCGCTGGTGGAGCCGTTGCCGAGTTGGCCTTTGTCGTTGCGGCCGATACCGAGGACGGTACCGTCGGCTCGCAACGCGATGGCGAAGTCGCCTTTGGAGGCGATCTGCGCGATTCCCGTGAGCCCAGCCACGGTGAGGGGTGCGGGATTCGGGGTCGCGACGCTTGCTCCCGTGCCCAGCTGGCCAAAGGTGTCCGAGCCCCAGCCTCGAACGGACCCAGTGGAGTCGCCGATGAGGGCGTAGGTCTGCTGCGATCCGGCGGTGACACCGACCGCGACCAGCGGCGAGCCGGTGGTGTCGTTGACCACGGATGGGAACGTACACGCTGGCGTGGTCGTCGCCTTCGACGGCCAGCACATGGTCATAGACGGCCTGGACCTTGGCGTCGAAGACCTCAGGCCGGAAGGGGTCGGCGTCGAGGCTCCGTTCGATGGCCACCCGCCACGGACCAGATCGCGGAGCACCTCGCGATCAGCTGGCTGCGTTGGTCCCTGCCGGTGCGGGAGGCCTGCCCGTCGGGTGCATCGGTGCTGGTAGGGAGCCCGAGAAGGGAATCGAACCCTTGACCTGCTCATTACGAGTGTCATCTCCCCCGTGACGGCTCGTGTTGCGTCGGGTCGGCGAATGCCGTGTCGGCCGGCTGACCAGCATGTTTCGTCACGACCCGGTCCACTCCAGCTTCTCCCGTGCCCTGTCTGTCAGGGTGACGTGAGACATCGGCGGTAACCGTTCATCCCTACAGGGCGAGACCGGACAGGTAGATCTGATGACCATGACGACAACATCGTTGCTCGCTCGCGCCCATGATGGGGTGGTGGACGAGCCTGACC
>JANMIX010000174.1:0-5917 GCA_031376015.1 Acidimicrobiia bacterium
CTCGCTATTGGGAGAACTTCAACTCCCCGTCAGGGCGTTGAGCACCCGCAGGCGGAACTCGCTGCGGTGTTCCTCGGGCCGTTGCAGCACCTCGGCAACGCAGCCGAGCAGGTCCGACACGTGGAAGGGCCGCTCCAGGAACGAATCCGTTCCGGCTTGCCACGACAGCACATTGTTCGATTCGCTGTAGCTCACGAACACGATCCGGGTGCCGGCCAGCGCGGCGTTGGGATGGCTGCGCACCGCGTCGAGCAGGCGCAGGTTCTGGCCCACACCGCCGCCGATGAGGTCGGCCATGATCAGGCGCGGCGGATGCGCCGCCATGGCCGCTATCGCCTCGTCGTAGTTGGAAGCCACCTCCACCTCGTGGCCCGCCCCGACGAGCAGCCGGCGCACCAACTCGGCCCCGCCGGGATCGTCGTTGACCAGGAGGATGTGGCTCCGGCCCGCCGGTGCAGTCTCGGTCGGGTCGCGCCCGGTTCGGGTGCGCCGGCCGAGCACCACGGTCAGTCCTGCGCCGCGGGGAGCACCATCTCGCGGGGGCCGTGCTCGGCCTCACCCCGCTCGATTGCCTCGAGCAGGTGCATGGCGATGTCGGCCACCTTCACCGAGTCCTCCTCGATGCCCATCTCCTTACCGACGCCCTTCACCCCGTCGTCCATCATGATGTAGCAGAAGGGGCAGGCGGTGGCGATGCGGGAGGCGCCGGTGGCCAGCAGCTCGCGGGAGCGGGCGTCGTTCACCTTGGTGCCCACCGTCTCTTCCATCCACATGCGGGCCCCGCCGGCGCCGCAGCACATGCCCTTGGTGCCGTTGCGCTCGGCCTCGACCACCTCGACCCCGCCGATGCGCCCGATGACGCGGCGCGGGGCCAGGTACACGTCGTTGTGGCGGCCGAGGTAACACGAGTCGTGATAGACGATCCGGTCCTCGAGGCGGGCGCTGGAGAGGTCGAGCTTGCCCTCCTCCACCAGCGAGTCGAGCAGCTGGCTGTGGTGCAGCACCTCGTAGTTGCCGCCCAGCTGGGGGTACTCGTTGAGCAGCGTGTTGAAGCAGTGCGGGCACTGGGTGATGATCTTGCGCACGCCCATCCCGTTGAGCGTTTCCACGTTCTGGGTGGCCAGCATCTGGAAGATGTACTCGTTGCCCGAACGCCGGGCGGAGTCGCCCGTGCACATCTCGGCCGGGCCGAGGATGGCGAAGCTGATGCCGGCCCGCTGCAGCAACTTGGCCATGGCGACCGACACCTTCTGGTTCTTGTCGTCGAAGCTGCCGGCGCAGCCGACCCAGTAGAGGTACTCCTGGGTGATGGGCGCGGAGCCGTCCACGATCTCGACGCCGTCGAGCTTGGACGCCCACGCGCCACGGTCGCTCTGGCTCATGCCCCACGGGTTGCCGTTGTTCTCCATGCCCCGGTAGGCGCTGCCCAACTCGGTGGGGAAGTCCGACTCCATCAGCGACAGGTAGCGCCGCATGTCGAGGATCTTGTCGAGGATCTCGATGTTCACCGGGCAGTTCTCGTCACAGGCCTTGCAGGTCGTGCAGGCCCACACCTCCTCGGAGGTGATCCGTTCGAACAGCGAACTGGCCGAGATGGTGATCTCCTGCACGGTGCCGATGGGGGGCGACACCACCGGCGTGCCGGTGGCGGCCATCACCTCGCCCGACTTCAGCACGATCTCGCGGGGGTCGAGCGACTTGCCGGTGGCGTGCGCGGGGCACACCGCCGTGCAGCGCCCGCACATCGTGCAGGAGTCGGTGTCGAGCAACTGCTTCCAGGTGAAGTCCTCCACGGTGGCGGCCCCGAAGGTCTCCAGCGACGTCTCCACCAGGTTCGGCATGGGCCGCATGGCGCCCTTGGGGCGCTCCTTGTCCTTCAGGTACATGTTCAGCGGCGAGGTGAACATGTGGCGCAGCATGGTCACCGGCAGCATCACCAGGAAGGCCAGGAAGCAGAACACGTGCACCGCCCACCAGGCCTGCTGCCAGCCGTGGGCCGAGTCGACGTTGCGGAACAGGTACGACAGCGGGTAGCCGACGAAGCTCCACACCTCGAAGTCGGGCCGGCCGGTGGCGGCGATGCGGAAGGCTTCGGCCACGAACCCCGACACGCCCAGCAGCAGGAAGGTGCCCAGGATCAGCACGTGCTCGGGCTTGGTCTTGATGCGGATGCGGTAGGGCCGCTGCACGAAGCGCCGCAGCCCGGCGTAGAGGATGCCGGCGATGAACACGAGCCCGGCGGCGTCGGCCACGAAGGAGTACGCCTGGTAGGTCTGGCCGTGCAGGAACTTGGCGCTCTCGGGCATCTGGTGGTCGATCTCCGACACCGTGGTGACGGCGAAGAGCACCAGGAACGAGAAGTAGATCATCGAGTGCATGAGCCCCGCGGCGGGGTCGCGCAGCAGGGTCTGCATGTAGACCCCGGCCCGGAAGTCCTTGAGGCGCTGGCCCACGTTCTTGGGGGTCGTGGCCCGACGGTCGGGGGCACCCCGTTCCCAGTTGCGCACCCGGTAGCTGAACAGCACCGAGCCGTAGAGGAAGATCACCGGCAGCGTGGTGTAGAAGGCCAGCTTCCACGCCGAGGGGATGTTGATGAAGACCTCTCGCTGGACGGCTGAGTCGTCGTGCCACTCGGTGAGGAGCGGCATGATTCCCGACCCGATGGTGAACAGGGCCAGGCCGACGCCGAGCGCGACCACGAGATGATGCGGGCGGATCCGTCGAGTCATCGGGGCGAAACCTACTCCGGTCGACAAATCGCGCCGGAATTGGTCGCGAGCTGTGGTGTCACCTGCCGCGTATCCCCGACGAGCGCACCCAGCGGAACAGGAGGAAGGCCCGTACCGCGGCGATGCAGGCGATGGCGAAAAACACGGCCTTGCCTGCCGCGGAATCCACGGAGGCCAGCATCACCAGCGACACCACGAACACGACGGTCACCATGGCCAACCCCGCCCGAACCTTGCGCTGGTTCATGTCCTGGGGGTTGTCGTCGGCGGCCATGGGACCGATCTTTGCATCTCTCGGCGGTGCGCCCCGGAGCGTGGGGGTGACGAGCGGCTCAGCCGTAGGTGGCTTTGTCGAGCTCGCGGATCTTCGACGCCAGGGTGGCCAGCAGCTTGTGGGTGATGGAGGGGACCTCGTCGATCACCGTGGCGAACTCGCGGGGGCCGAGCACCAGCACCGTCACCGGCGTCTCGGTCTCGACCGTGGCGGTGCGGGGGCCCTTGTCGAGCAGCGACAACTCACCGAATGAGGCGCCGGGGCCGAGGCTGGCCACCTTTCGCCCGTTGCGGCTGACCTTCACCGAGCCGTCCACGAGGATGAAGCACTCGCGGCCGACCGAGTCCTGGGTGATGAGTGTCTTGCCCGCAGGGAGGTTGACCTCGTCCGACGCCTTGGCGATCGTCTGCAGCTCGCGCGCGGAGCACGCGGCGAACATGGGAACGCTCGCAAGATGGTCGAGGTAGGTGTTCTTGCGGGCCATCGAAACCCCCCAGTAGGTCGGCTGCACGCGCAGCAGGACTAGTTCGGCTGGATGATAGGTGCACAACGCGGTTCACGGGGGCGAAACGTTCGTGAAACACCTCCTCCGTAGGTTCCCCCCGGATGGATGTCGTACTGCTCCGCTGGCCGCTCGAAGAGGAGCGCCGTGCGCGCCTGTGCGCCGACGGCATTGCGCATCTCCTCCTGGTGGAGGCCGGTGCCCCGCCTCCCGAGGTCGGTGACGACCTCGAGGACTGGATCCGGGTACCGGCCGACGAGGTGGACCTGCAGGCTCGGATCGACGCGCTGGCGCGCCGGGCCCGTTCGGGTGTCGGGGCGGTTCCCGATCTCGACGACGACGGTGTGCTGCGCCTGGGCGCCGGGTGGGTGCCCCTCCCGCCGGTCGAGGCCCGCCTCACCGCGGCCCTCGTTGACCGGTTCGGGGCGGTCGTCAGCCGCGACTCGCTGGCCAAGGCCGGATGGCCCGACGGCGCCCCCGGCCGCAACGCCCTCGACGTGCACGTCCTGCGGCTCCGGCGACGCCTGCTGCCCCTCGGTCTCGCCATCCGCACCGTGCGGTCGCGGGGCTATCTGCTCGAATCCTCGGCGGCCTCCTCGGGGCTCCGCCGGCAGGCCTGAACCCCGCGCGGGCCGTCCACGGGCGGCGTCAGATTGCGTTCAGGAACTCGAACCGAATGGTTCACCGAGCGGACACCACGGCGTGATTCGGCTTCCGTACGTTCACCATCGGGTCAGACAACGGCGTTTGCCCTTCCCTGCCCGTGTCCCGAAAGGAAGCCCTCTCCATGCTCAAGTCCTGTCCTTCGTCCTTCGCACCTCGGGAGGGATGCTGATGTATCGCAAACTCGCTACCGGGACCGGACTCGTCGGTCTGACGACCTTGCTCCTCTCCGGAGTGGCCCACGCCCAGTCGGCGCCGCCGGCTGTCCCCGATCCTGGCGGCACCGGTCTGGCGACCGGCATGAACCTGCTCTGGATCGTGATCGGCGCCGTGCTCGTGATCTTCATGCAAGCCGGCTTCGCGCTCGTCGAGACGGGCTTTTGCCGGGCCAAGCACGCCACTCACGTGGTGTCGACGAACTTCGCCATCTTCGGCCTCGGCATGGTCGGTTTCTTCCTCGTCGGTTACGCCTTCATGTTCGGCGGCTACAGCGACGTGGGCCTGGCCAACACCTCGATCTTCGGTTACCACAGCGCCATCGGTGGGCCGCTCGTCGGTAGCGGTCACTGGGTCTTCCTCTGGAAGGGCGGCTTCGCACTGGGCGACATCGGCAAGGCCGGGGGCGCATCAGTCGCCGCGTACTTCCTCTACATGGTGGCCTTCATGGACACCACCGCCACGATCCCGACCGGGGCCATGGCCGAGCGCTGGAAGTGGAAGGCGTTCGTCGGCTGGGGCCTCTTCTGCGGCGCCATCTACTACCCGCTCTTCGGCGCCTGGACCTGGGGTGGCGGCTGGTTGAGCCAGCTTGGCAACACCATGCACCTGGGCTTCGGTTACGTGGACTTCGCCGGCTCCGGTGTCGTGCACGCCATGGGTGGTGTCGCCGCTCTGGCCGGTGCCATCGTGCTCGGCCCGCGCATCGGGAAGTTCAACAAGGACGGCTCTGCCAACACCCTGTCGGCGCACCACATCCCGATGGCCATGCTCGGCTGTTTCGTGCTCCTGTTCGGCTGGTTCGGGTTCAACGCTGCATCAACGCTGTCGGCCGTCGACGTCCAGTTCGCCGTCGTGGCCCTCAACACGGCGATTGCCGCCGGCTTCGGTGCCACCTCGGCCATGTTCTGGGTGATGACGAACAAGAAGTTCAAGAAGCCCGACCCCGGCATGATGATCAACGGCATGCTGGCCGGTCTCGTGGCCATCACCGCCCCGTGCGCCTTCGTGGATCCGTGGGCGGCCGCCCTCATCGGCACCATCGCCGGCGTCCTGGTGGTCGTGGCCTGCGCCTTCGTGGAGAACAAGCTCAAGGTCGATGACCCGGTGGGTGCTGTCGCGGTCCACGGTGTCAATGGCATCTTCGGCGTGCTCTGCGTGGGCATCTTCGCCAACGGCAAGTACGGCGGCGGCTGGAACCTCACCGCCGAGGGACCGGCGGCGTACCTCGACGGCAAGGGCCCGGGCGTCACCGGTTTCCTGTACGACGCCAGTCTCGGCCTGCGGCAGTTGGGAGCCCAGGCGATCGGTGTGCTGGTCCTCTGCACCGTGATGTTCGGGATCGCCTTCGCCTTCTTCAAGATCCAGAACGCGGTGATGAAGGGTGGCATCCGCTCCGAGGAGGCCGACGAGATGATCGGCCTGGACATGCCCGAGATGGGTGCCCTCGCCTATCCGGACTTCCTCGAGCAGGAGGCCGTCACGATGCACGCCGGCATCAGCCCCACCCACGAGCGCAGCACCGTCTGACGC
>JANMIX010000521.1:0-1732 GCA_031376015.1 Acidimicrobiia bacterium
CGCCGCGCCGGCGGTGGTTGCCCGCCTCACCGACGATCCCCCCTACGGCGCCGAGGTCACTGCCCACATCGACGATGTGGGTCCCGGGTGGAATGCCCCGGCCATGGCGTCGTGGTTGGAGGTGGCGACCGAGGAGGCCTCCCAGGCAGTGTTCGGACAACCCGCCAGAGCCATGGGTGAGGGCGGCACGATCCCCTTCATGGGCATGCTGGGCGAGCAGTTCCCCGAGGCGCAGTTCGTGATCACCGGGGTGCTCGGACCCGGATCGAATGCTCATGGACCCAACGAGTTCCTCCACGTGCCGATGGCCAAGAAGGTGACCACCGCGGTGGCGATGCTGCTCGACGCCCACGCTCGCACGGCCAGCCCGGCCGTCTGACCGGCCGGGGTTCGCGCCTACCGGAGAGGGCGCGCTCCTCGGGCCGAGACGCTTCAGCCCCGGGCGCAGGAGGCACCCAACGCCCTGTCGGCGCTGGACCATCCCTCGTGTTCTCCGGTGGGCCACCAGTCGCCGGTGTGGTCATCCTGCTCGTACTCGACCGGCGGTGCCTCGCCGGCCGCCAGCAGGGCGACGGCTTCACACAACCGGTCCACGTCGGCCTCGGTGGTGTTGATGCCTCCGCTGGCACGAACCGCGCCCGGGATCGTGCGGCGGTCGCCTCGCAACACCTCGGCCCGGTACCGCGCCACCGCGTCACCGGGCAGGTCGAGGAGGCGCAGCAGGTAGGGGTGGGCGCAGAAGCAGCCGTGACGCGTGGCGATGCCGAACTCGGCCGAGAGCCGCGCCGCCACCAACGCGTGGGGCATGTCGTCGAGCACGAAGGTGGCCAGCGCCAATCGATCCAGGTCGGCGTCGGGCGGCGGGCCGAGCAGGCGTACCCCGTCGATGGCCGCCAGGCCCTGGCGCAACCGGTCCCCGATGCGGCGTTCGTGCTCGGCGATGGCGTCCCACCCGATCGCGCCGAGAGCGTCCAGCGCGGCGTGCAACGCCACGGCGCCGACCACGTTCGGCGAACCCGCCTCCTCGCGTTCGGGAGGGTCGGTCCACACGACCTCGTCGAGATCGACCAGATCTACCGCCCCGCCACCGGCCAGGAACGGGTCGCCCTCGGCGAAGGTGGCACGGGGGCCGATGAAGGCCGAAGCGCCGAAGGGTGCGTACAGCTTGTGGCCGGAGAACACCACGTAATCAGCCGTCACCGGCAGCGGACGGTGCGGTGCCAACTGGGCGGCATCGACGAGGACGGGCACGCCCAACTCATGCGCCCCCTCCACGATGGCGTCGATGTCGGGCATCCACCCCGTGACATTGGAGGCGCCGGTGATGGCCAGCAGTCTCGGCCGCGGACGGGCCCGGAGAGCGGCCAGGACATCGTCGGTCTCGAAGGTGCCTTCCGGTCCGCAGTCGATCCACCGGCGGGTGCACGCCCGAGCCCAGGGCAGAAGGTTGGCGTGGTGTTCGACCACGGTGGTGACCACCACGTCGTCTGGTTCGAGGCCGAGGCGGTAGGCGATGTGGTTGATGGCCTCGGTCGTGTTGCGGCAGAGCACGGCCACGTCGTCGCCGTCGACGGGTCGCCCGGCGAAGCGCAGCACCGCCTCGCGGGCTGCCTCGTAGGCCCGGGTGGCCTGCTGGCTCTTCCAGCCCGCGCCCCGGTGCACCGAGGAGTAGCGAGGAAGGAACTCGGTCACCGCAGTGGCGACCTCGGGCAAGGCCGCGGTCGAGGCGGCC
>JANMIX010000522.1:0-1939 GCA_031376015.1 Acidimicrobiia bacterium
CGCAAGTGGGCGCAGGACACGCTGCTGCCCGACGGCAGTCGCGTCGTCGACCAGGAGTGGGTGCAGATCAACCTGGCCAAGGTGCATGCCAAGCTCGAGTTCCTGCGCCTCATCAACTGGAAGGTGGCCTGGACCTCCACCCAAGGTTCGCTGTCCGTTGCTGACGCGTCGAGCGTGAAGGTGTTCGGCACCGAGTTCTACCAAGAGGCCTACCGCTTGCTGTTCGAGGTGCTCGGGCCGATCGGTTATCTCAAGGCCGGATCGCCAGGGGCCGTGCTGCGCGCCAGGCTGGAATCGGCATATCGCGGCACCATCATCCTCACCTTCGGCGGGGGTACCAACGAGACGCAGCGCGATCTCATTTCGATGTTCGGCCTCGGGTTCCCCCGGGCCAAGTGAGACGGGACACACATGGACTTCACACTTTCTGCCGAGCAGGACGACCTGCGCGAGCTCACCAACAAGATCCTGTCGGAACGGGTCACCAACGACTCGCAAAGGGCCGCTGCAGCCACGGACGATGGGCTGGATCTCGGCCTCTGGCAGATGCTCGCTGACTCCGGCATCGCCGGCATCAACCTGCCCGAGTCGGTCGGTGGCGGTGGCCTGGGCCTCATCGAGGCAGCAGTCGTGCTCGAAGAAGTGGGTCGGGCCACGGCGCCCGTGCCCGCATTCGCCGTCTTCGTCGCAGGGGCAGCGCTGGCACAGTTCGGCGGCACCGCACACCTCGAAGGGGTCGCAAGCGGCGAGCGCATCGTGACGGTGGCCCTGCAGGAGGCAGGGGGCGACGTCCACGCTCCGGGAGTCACGGCAGTCGACGGTCGCATCACCGGCGAGAAGGTGTGCGTACCTGCCGGCGCCATCGCCGCGGTGTTCGTGGTGTCCGCAGCGGATGGCCTCTACGTCGTGGACTCGGACGCGGATGGTGTGGTCGTGGAGCGCCAGCAGACCACGAGTGGCGTGGCCGAGGCACGAATCACCTTCACGAATGCCCCCGCAGCTCAACTGGCCGGCGTGGACGGATTGGCCTGGTTGCTCGATGTGGCGACAGCGGCCGAGTGCGTGATCATGTCCGGCGTCTGCCAACGCGCGCTGGCGCTGACCGCGGAGTACACCAAGCAGCGCATCCAGTTCGACCGGCAGATCGCCACGTTCCAGGCGGTCAGCCAACGCGCCGGCGACAGCTACATCAACAACGAGGCCGTGAAGCTCACCGCTTGGCAGGCGATCTGGCGGCTCAGCGAGGGCAAGGCCGCTGCCGAACAGGTGGCCAGCGCCAAATATTGGGCCAGCGACGGTGGTGCCCAGGTCCTCTATGCGGCGCAGCACTTGCACGGTGGTGTCGGTGTGGACCGTGACTACCCGTTGCACCGGTGTTTCCTGTGGGGCAAGCAGCTCGAGCTGTCGCTCGGCAGCACCATGCCCTCGCTGGTTCGCCTGGGTCGGCTCATCGCTGATACACCGGTCGGGTGAGCTCACCGTTCCACCCGGTCGACAGCCTGTTCGACCGCAACGAGATCCTGCCCTCCGATCCGGCCGAATTGGAGGTTCTGCACGATCGCGAATATCGGGTTCGGGCCTTCCGCAAGGACCCCAACCTGTTGATCCGCGGTGCCGTGCGCGATCAGAAACCGCCGCGCCTGTACATCGATGACGATCCGGACCCGCTCACCATCCACCACATGCAGGTGGACCTCGAGGTCGCGTTCCCCACCTTGGAGATCGTCGGCGCGATGGTGCACTTCGAGATGCACCCGAACGACGTCTGCCCGGTGATCACGACGCACTACGAGAAGTTGGTCGGACTCTCCATCGCTCGCGGCTTCACACACCGGGTTCGTGAGCTTTTCGGTGGCCCACGTGGCTGCTCTCACACCACGGCGCTGCTGCAGGCGATGGCGCCGGTGGCCGTGCAGTGCTTCTGGAGCATGACGGCCAG
>JANMIX010000253.1:0-1535 GCA_031376015.1 Acidimicrobiia bacterium
TGGAGGTATCTGTGCGCGTTACAACCGTATTCAACCGCGTGTTGAAGCTGCCTGGCACGCGTGTCACCGGGGTGCGGCTCACCGCTGAGGCGGTGATTGTCAGCGTGGCCCGTGTCAAGCGGCGTGCGACGTGTCCGTGCGGGACCACCACAGCTGCTGTCTATGACCGCTCGACGCGTCTTTGGCGGCATCTCGATGCGTGCGGGACCCGGATCATGTTGGAAGCCGAGATCTGCCGGATCGATTGCCGCACGTGCGGCCGGGTGCGCACCGAGGAGGTCCCGTGGGCACGCCCGAAAGCCCGGCACACTGCAGCGTTCGAGAACTTCGTGTTGTGGTGCGCGCGGCGGATGGACAAGACCGCTGTGGCCGACATGTTGTCGATCGCGTGGGAGACCGTCGATGGAATGATCGCTCGTGCCGGCGGTGACGATGCCGCCCTGGCCCGCCTGGACGGTCTGCGCCGGATCGGGGTCGACGAGATCTCCTACCGGCGCGGCCACAAATATCTGACCGTGGTCGTCGATCACGACTCCGGCGATGTCGTCTGGGTCGGCGAAGGCAAAGACGCTGCCACGCTGACCCGTTTCTACGACCTCCTCGGCCCGGAACGGTGCGCGTTGTTGGAGGCCGTGTCGATGGATTTCGGTGTCGCCTACCGGGTGGCGACCGAACGGGCCGCTCCACAAGCACGGATCTGCGGCGACCCGTTCCACCTGCTCAAAATGGTTTCCGAAACCATCGAAGCAGTCCGCCGACGCACCCTGAAAGACGTCAAAGACCCCCAAGTCCGTTGGGCACTGCTGAAACGACCAGATCACCTCAGCACCCGCCAACAAGAACTCCTCGACCAGCTCGCCACCAACGAGACCGACGCCTGGCGCGCCTGGGCCCACCGGGAACAACTCCGCGCCGTGCTCCACACCCCAGCCGGCCAAGCCAAACACGCTGTCGACGACTGGCTCCAACGAGCAGCAACATCACCGGTCGGCCCGATCCGGGTCCTCGCCCGACGCTTCCACCTCCACCGCCAACTGATCATCAACGCCATCGAGCTCCGCTTGTCGAACGGACGCCTCGAAGGAACCAACTCCAAAATCAGGCTCCTCAACCACCGCGGCTACGGACACCACCGACCCGCCGCCCTCATCGCCCTCATCCTCCTCGCCTGCAGCGCCGACCGCCCATGAACCCCGACACCACATTCCACACCGCCCTCCACGGCGACCCCATCGACGCCCTCCCCGCCATCCGCCAAGCCCGCGAACTCCTCGACCAAGCCCAACACGACCACATCATGACCCTCCGACGCCACGGCGCCTCATGGGGCTTCATCGCCCGACACCTCGGCATCACCCGCCAATCCGCCCGCCAGCACTACGGACCCTGGGAACCACCCACACAAACCTGAGGAGAACCAGCAATCCACCCACGTGCCGAAGAACAACAGGAGCCCGGGCGGCGCAGTGCGAGTCTTGAGGGCAGAAAAACTTTCGAGGAGTCTCAATGGGCCGGGCACGGGTTCAATCAACACT
>JANMIX010000272.1:0-1982 GCA_031376015.1 Acidimicrobiia bacterium
ACCTGCAGCGCTGATCGGCCAGGGTCAGTCGAACGTGGCGGCGGCCAGCACCGGCCCGGCCACGACCGTCTGCCAGGGCATACTCACCACCGCGGCGAGCGGTGGCCAAACCCTGCGCCGCCGGGTCCGAGGGATGCGATCATGACCCGGTGAAGGCACTCATGGGGTTGGCCGTCGTCCTTGCTACCACTGCGCCCATCCAGTTCCACCAACGTTCCGAGCAGACGCTGCCCTTGGCCTTCAATCAGGGCATTGCCCGGGTCGCGGGCGGTTGGATCCTCTCGGGTACGAACTCGCCGTTCCCCGGCACCGACGTGCTCGAGCGCGTCAATGAAACCCTCGACGTTGTGGTGGCAAAGCCCCTGCCGATCCCCGCCGACCTCCGCGCCCAGGGCTACAACCACGTCGGCGACATCGACGTCGTCGGCAACATCATCTACGCACCCTTCGAGCAGTCGAACTACGACCTGGTCCGCCAGGTGACAGCCCGCTATGACGCCACCACCCTCGAGTTCATCGATTCGGTGGTGCTGGCCCAGCACGAGAACTCGTTCGTGACCGTCGACCCCGCCACGATGATCGCCTATTCGATGGATCATTTCGACGGCAACACCCTGCAGCGCTACCAGGTGAACGCAGGATGGAAGCCTCTGACACCGCTGGCGCTCACCATGACGCTGCACCACACACAAGGCGCGGATGTGTCCGGCGGGGCCGTGTGGATCACCACCTCCGACCCGCACAACGCGGTGTTCCGGGTCGACCTGCGCACGGGGACGACCACCAGCGTGGGCACTCTCGGTCACGAAGGCGCCGAGGGCGAAGGGCTCGACGCCACCGCCCTTTCCTCGGGCCAGTTCCACGCCCTGGTCAATGACGTGGGCGCCGGCACGGTGCACCTCGGTCACTACGACCTCGCCGGCGACGCCGTCACGGCGCCCTCCGCCGCCGGCGGTGACACGGCTCCCGTGTCCGCAGTGGCCTCCACCGGCACCGGTGGTGGACTGGCCGAGACCGGTGGACCGGCGTGGCTCCCCCCGGTGGTGGGCCTGCTCACTGGTTTGGCACTCGTGTCGTGGTTCGTACGTCGCCGGGTCGGTGCCTGAGCGGAGGGTCAGCGACGCCGTTCGGCTTTGCGGGCGTACATCGCCGCATCGGCGCGGGCCGCCGTGGCTTCCAGATGCTCGTCGGCGCGACGGGTGGCGGCGCCGATGGACATCGGGATCCCGCTGGCGACGAAGGCCTCGTCGAGCCGGGCGACCGTTTCCAGCACGGCGGCCTCCCGGGCTTCGGGTAACAGCAGCGCGAACTCGTCCCCACCGATCCGGAACGCCTGATCCGAACCGCGAATGGAGGTCCGAAGCACGCCAGCCGCCCGCCTGATCAGGTCGTCGCCCGCCGCGTGACCGTCCTCATCGTTCACGACCTTGAGGTCGTCGAGATCCAACACCAGGATGCCCGCCGGGTGACCGAAGCGTTCGCATCGCGCCTGCTCGGTGTCCACCGCCTGGGTCCAGGCCCGCCGGTTCCCGATACCGGTGAGCATGTCGTACTGGGCCAGCGCCTCGGCCACGTCAAGCCGGCGCTGCAACCGGCTCCGTTCGAGGTCGAGGGCGAGATTGACCGACAGTTGCTGGGCGATCATCTGCATCACGGGGCCGAGTTCTCGCAGCCGCTCGGGATCGGGATGCACCTCGGGCTGGATGCCGCACAGGGTGCCGAACAACCCCTCTCCCTCGATCGCCAACGGCAGGCCCACATAGGTGCCGATCTCGAGTTGAAAACCGACGGGGGCGTCGCGGTAGGCCGGCTCGGCGTGGGCGTCGGGCACCACCCTCGGCCCGAGCCCCTCGACCATCCGGCAACAGAACGAGTCACTCCACTTGAGCACGGTCCCGGCCTGCAGGCCGTAGTTCGGATCGTTGGCGGCCAGGATGATCCAGTCGTCGCCGACGACGCGGGTCACCATCCAGGTCGACACC
>JANMIX010000287.1:0-2495 GCA_031376015.1 Acidimicrobiia bacterium
GCCTGACGCCTCGGTCGACGCCGGTGTCGCCTCGCTGGTCCTGTGCTCCGTGCCCGACCCGTCAGCCGCGTTGGCCGAGTTGCATCGCGTGATCCGCCCCGGTGGTGAGCTCCGCTTCTATGAACACGTCGCCGCCGACGACCCGCGTTGGGCGCGACGCCAGCAAGGGGTCGACCGGATCTGGTCCTGGCTCGCCGGCGGATGCCACATCACCCGCGATACCGAGGCCGCCATCACCGCAGCCGGCTTCGAGATGGAGGGCTGTGAGCGGTTCCTGTTTGTGCCCTGCGCCGCGTCCAAGATTGTCGCCCCGCACATCCTCGGGCGGGCCCGCCGCACGTGAGCCCCACGACAACCTCACCGCCTGTTGCCCAGCGAGCGCCGGTTTCCCCGCGCGCCCCGACTCAGGACCGTGTTGCCCATCCGGATCTCGCCGCGGTGCACGAAGTAGAGGGAGTCACCGCTGTGGGAGTGCCGGGGCAAGGGACAGTTGGCTCCGTAGCGCGTCCACAGCAGGCTGATGCCGCTGCCGTCGGGTCGCCGAAGAGGACCGTTACGACCGAGCCACCGGACTCTGCCGGCTCGGAGACCTCGGCTGAGCTCGGGTGTCAGTCGATCGATGCGGCGGCGGTGCGAGCCGTCAGCTCTGCTCGCCACGGTCCGGCACGGTCGATCCGCAGCACCTGCAGACCTTCGGGCAGACCCTCGACCTCGGCGTCGGCGACCAGCACCACATGCGCAGGACCGACGGCGCCCAGCGCCCAGCCGGCCGCCAGGAGCGACGCTGCACTCGGGGTTGCGCTCTTGTTGCCGTGCTCCAGCACGACCACCACCGCGCTATGCCCCTCGAGGAGGTGCTCGGCGTGGCCGATGTCGACGACGAGATCCTCGGGGTCGAACTCCTCGGTGGCGCCGTGGCCGAAGGGGCCGAGCGCGTTACGGATCGCCGGAGTGTGCGAGCTGCGGGGATCGACCATTAGCGCGATGCGGGTTGTGGGCGACGCCGGGGCGAGAGTGACCTCGGCAGTGGTCTCGTAGTCGTGCAGACGGGCCCGGAGCCGCTCCAGCCACTGCACCCGAGCTTGGAGCTGCTCACGAACGGAGGCGGCCGCGGCAGGCAGCGGAGTGCTGGTGGACGGCTCCAGCAGAGGGCCGCAGTTGTGCTCATAGGCCTGCACCACCGCGCGGCTGGCGAAGCGACGGCTGAGCAAGTCGCGGGTGTAGGTGTCCCAGCTGCGCAACTCGCTCACCAGGGCGACCAGGTCCCGATCAGACCGAACCAGGCGTCGGTGCACGTTCGCCGCCCGGGCGATGCGTGCCGCGATCTCGTGATCGGCGGTCTGATGGGGAACGACGAGCGGTGTCATCGGTGCTGCCATGAGAGTTTCCTTTCCCGCTGACCAGACGGGCTAGTGCGAACGGAGCTTGACGCCACCGACAGTATTGCATAGACCACCGTGCGGAGGGAAGGGGGTCGGTGACAATCGTGGCCCTGGCGGCGACCCTACCGAGTCCTCCGAGCGTTGCGAGCTCCCCGGTGATGTCCCTCATCTCCGCGGCGCGGCGTTACAGTGAACATCGGGGTCGACAGCGTCGTCGCCCCGATGAGGGGGAGCGGTGTCCGAGACGGTTGCGCGGGCTCATGAGACGGTCGAGCTCGACCGTGTCATCATTCGATTCGCGGGCGATTCAGGTGACGGCATGCAGCTTGCCGGCGACCGCTTCACGTCGGTGAGTGCGCTGCTGGGCAACGACCTGGCCACACTGCCCGAGTTCCCTGCCGAGATCCGCGCCCCCGCCGGCACCCTGGCCGGTGTCTCGGCCTTCCAGATCCACATTTCCGACCACGAGATCACCACCCCGGGCGACGCTCCCAACGCCTTGGTGGCGATGAACCCGGCCGCGCTGCGAAGTGAGCTCCACCTGCTGGAGCCCGGCGGGACGATCATCGTCAACACCGACAGCTTCGACGAGCGGAACCTGGCCAAGGCCGGCTACAAGACCAACCCCCTCACCGACGACAGCCTCAAGGCCTACACGGTCTACGAGGTGCCGATGACTGCGATCACCAAGGACGCGGTGGTGCCCCTCGGCGTCAAGCCTCGCGACGCAGACCGGTCCAAGAACTTCTTCGCGCTGGGCCTGGTGTCATGGATGTACACGCGGCCCGTCGAGCCGACGCTGGAGTGGATCAGCGCCCGTTTCGCCAAGACACCTCAGGTGGCCGACGCCAACACCGCCGCCTTCAAGGCGGGCTATGCCTTCGGCGAGACGGCGGAGTTGTTCGACCATCCCTACCGGGTCAAGCCCGCACCGCACGCGCCGGGCGTGTACACCAACATCACCGGCAACACCGCGCTGGCGTGGGGGATCGTGGCGGCAGGTCAGTTGGCCAAGCTGCCCGTGTTCCTCGGCAGCTACCCCATCACCCACGCCTCCGACATCCTGCACGAACTGTCCAAGCACAAGGCCTTCGGCGTGCGCACTCTGCAGGC
>JANMIX010000321.1:0-8189 GCA_031376015.1 Acidimicrobiia bacterium
GGCGGCCCCGATGGCCACCGCGCTGCTCATCACCAGCACCACCAGCAGGGCCCGCAGGTCGTGAGCCGAGATGAACATGGCCACCGACGCCGCCACGACCCCGGTGACGGTGGCGGCCAGCGTGATGAGCACAACGAGCAAGGCCTGGCGCCCGGCCGGCCAGTGCCGCGCCCCGCGCAGCACCGCGGCGCCGGCGAGGGAGGCCAGCAACGAGCCGCCCACGGCCAGTGCCACGAGGGTGAGCCCGTCGGTGGTGGGCACGCCGCCGGACGCCGCCAAGGCCATGGCGACCACGGCACCGGTGCCGACGACGACGAGCGGGCGGGTCACGGTTCGAACCGGTACCCGACCCCGCGCACGGTGCTCAGGTACCGGGGTTCGGACGGGTTCTTCTCGACCTTCTCGCGCAGTCGACGGATGTGCACGGTGACCGTCGAGGTGTCGCCGTAGGTCCAACCCCACACCGCCTCCAGGAGGTCCTCGCGGCGGAACGCCCGCCGGGGGTTGGCCATCAGGTGCACCAGCAGGTCGAACTCCTTGGCGGTGAGGCTCACCGTCTCTCCCCGCACGGTGACCTCGTGCGCCACCAGGTCCACCTGCAGTTCGCCATCCTCGGTGCCCAGTGACGGCATGGTCTGGGCGGCGACGGCACCGGCCGCGGCCCGGCGCAGCACCGCCTTGACTCTGGCGGTCAGTTCACGGGGCGAGAAGGGCTTGGTCACGTAGTCGTCGGCGCCGAGGTCGAGTCCGGCGATGCGGTCGTCCTCCTCGCCCCGGGCGGTGAGCATGACCACCGGGATGGGAGCGGCCTTGCGCAGCCGCCGGCACACCTCCAGACCGTCGAGCACCGGCAGCATCAGATCGAGCACCACCAGATCGGGCAGCGTGGCCAGGGCCCGCTCCAGACCAGAGGCGCCGTCGGTGGCGACCTCGACGGTGAACCCCTCGCGCTCGAGGTAGCGGCTGACCACGTCAGCCAAGGCGGGGTCGTCATCGACGACGAGCACGGTGGGCATCTGCCCAGGATGGTACGACCCATTCCGACGCGGGCGGTTCCGGACCGGAAGTTCCGCGTTTCGTAAGCGTATAAGCGGCGACAGGGTGGACCCGGATCCGTAGGGTCGAACGAGATGCACGTGCTCGTCATGGCCAAGGCCCCGGTCGCGGGGCGGGTGAAGACCCGGATGTGTCCGCCCTGCACGCCGGTGCAGGCCGCTGCCCTGGCCGAGGCGGCGCTGGCCGACACGCTCGATGCGGTGGCGGCCTGCGGCGCCGAGCGTCGCCTTCTCGCCCTGAAGGGCGAGCCCGGCCCGTGGTTGCCGGCCGGCTTCGAGGTGTTCGCCCAATGCGGCGATGGTCTCGACGAGCGCCTGGCCCACGCCTGGAGTGTCGCCGGCGGCCCCGGCCTGCAGATCGGGATGGACACGCCCCAACTCGACGCCGGCACGCTCGATGCTGCCTGCGCAACGTTGCTGACGCCGGGCACGGATGCCGTGCTGGGTCCGGCCACCGACGGCGGATGGTGGGGTATCGGCCTGCGGTGGCCCTCGGCCGCGATGTTCCTCGGGGTGCCCATGAGCACGACCCAAACGGGTGCGGCACAGGTGGCGCGCTTGGAGGGCCTCGGCCTGCGCGTCGGGTCGTTGCCGTCGATGACCGACATCGATGACATCGCATCAGCCCACGAGGTCGCCACCCAGATCCCGGGCTCGCGCACGGCGGGGGTGGTGGCGACCCTGCCCGCCGGTGTGGCGGTCTGATGAACGAACCCTTCCCCGCAGCGGTGCGCGACGCCCGCGACCGGGCCGCGCAGAGCCCCGTCCACGACGAACGCACCGCCGCGTTGCTGGGCATCGCCCTCGGGGTGGCCTTCACCGTGTGCTTCCTGACCGGGCTCTACTCGCACCTCTTGCAGCACCCGGTGTCGTGGTTGGCGGTGCCGTCGCGGCCCGTCGGGCTCTATCGGGTCACTCAGGGCCTGCACGTGATCTCCGGTATCGCCGCCATCCCGTTGCTGCTGGCCAAGCTCTGGTCGGTCTACCCGAAACTGTTCGCGTGGCCGCCGGTGTCGGGGCCGGCCCAGGCCATCGAACGGGTGCTGCTGTTCCCGTTGGTGTGCGGCACCGTGCTGCAACTCTTCACCGGTTCAGCCAACATCGCCCGCTGGTATCCCTGGCGGTTCTTCTTCCCAACCGCCCACTACTGGGTGTCCTGGATCGTGATGGGGGCACTGGCCGCCCACCTCGGTGCCAAGGTGACCACGACCCGGCGAGCCGTACGGCGCGGTGCGGCGGGCGCCGAGGGTGTCCATGTGGTGGACGCCGCGCCGCCCGAGCCCGGGGCGCTCGGTCGTCGCGGGTTCCTGGCCGCCACCGCAGCCGCATCGGCGCTGCTCACCGTCACCACCGCGGGCCAGACCGTGCCCCTGCTGCGGCGCTTCACCCTGTTCGCACCGCGTCGCCCCGACGTCGGCTCCCAGGGGGTGCCGGTGAACCGCGCCGCGGCCGAGGCGGGGGTCGTGGCCGCCGCCTCCGATCCGGCCTATCGCCTGGTCGTCGACGGGAACGTCCCCACGCCGCGGTCGTTCGACCTCGCCGAACTGCAGGCCCTGCGCCGCCGTGCGGCCACGCTGCCCATCGCCTGTGTAGAGGGCTGGAGCGTCAGTGCCCGCTGGTCAGGGATCGCGGTGCGCGACCTGCTGCAGATGGCTGGCCTGGCCGAGGGCGTGCACCCCGAGGTGGAGGTCCATTCCCTCGAGCGGGGCGGTCTCTACGCCACTTCGACGCTCTCGCCGGCCCATGTGGGCGAAGGCGACACACTCCTGGCGCTGGAGTTGAACGGCGCGCCACTCGATCTCGACCACGGCTTTCCGTTGCGGCTCATCGCCCCGAACCGTCCCGGGGTGTTGCAGACCAAGTGGGTCACCCGGCTGGTGGTCCGGTGAGAGGCAACCGATGGCTGCCTGTGGTGCTCACCGCGGTGGGAGTGGCCGGGATCGCCTACGGCCTGGTGGGCATCCTCGGGCACCGCGATGCCACCCGGCCGGCCAACCTCTTCGGTTGGTTCGGTGCTGCGGGAGTGACCCACGACGCCATCCTGGCGCCGCTGTCGGTTGCGGTGGGTCTGGCTACGGCCCGGCTGGTACCGGCGGTGGCGCTCCCGTCGGTGCGGGTCGGCCTGGCGTTCAGTGGAGTGCTCTTCGCCTTCACCTGGCCCTACGTGCATGGCTACGGCTACCGCGCCTCGAACCCGAGCGCCCTGCCCCTCGACTACTCCCGGAACCTGTTGTGGGCGCTGGTCGTCATCTGGACGGCGGTCGCGGTTCGCGTCGTCTGGCGGGTCGTGGTGGCCCGGCGGTGAGCCCGGTGATCCTGCGCACCCGCGAGGGCGACGCCCGGCATCTGGCGGTGGACGACTGGCACGAACCGGCCACCGACGGCGAGCGGGCTGTGCTGGCCGGCCTGCGCGGGCCGGTGCTCGACCTGGGGTGTGGGCCGGGTCGACTGGTGGTGGCCCTCGGGCAGTTGGGCACTGCGGCCTTGGGGGTCGACGCCTCGCCCGCGGCGGTGGCGACCGCCCGCGGCAACGGGGCCAACGTCCTGCACCGATCGGTCTTCGACCGGATCCCGGGCGAGGGTCGCTGGCACACCGTGCTCCTCTTCGACGGCAACGTCGGCATCGGCGGTGACCCGGTGGCGCTGCTGGCACGGGTGGCGGCGCTGCTGGCGGGGTCGGGTCAGGCGGTGGTCGAGGTGGGTCCTCCCGGTTCCGGCACCCGGGCCACCGAGGCGCGGCTCGAACACGAGGACGGTTACACCCCGTGGTTCCCTTGGGCGTGGGTATCAGCCGACGACATCGGCGTGCTCGCCCTCGGCGCCGGGTTGCGCGTGGGCGCCCGGCTCACGCTCGGGGACCGCTGGTTCGCCGTGCTGGTGCGATCATGAGCGCGGGCCCGTGGGTGGACGTGATCCTGCCCGTGCTGGACGAGGTCGAGGCCCTGGACTGGGTGTTGGGGCGACTGCCGGAGGGTTACCGCGCCCTGGTGGTCGACAACGGTTCCACCGACGGCTCCGCGACGCGAGCACG
This sequence comes from Acidimicrobiia bacterium, assembly GCA_031376015.1. GTDB lineage: Bacteria > Actinomycetota > Acidimicrobiia > Acidimicrobiales > JACDCH01 > JANMIX01. The sequence goes on from JANMIX010000321.1 coordinate 4,087, forward strand.
CCAACTGGGCGCCGTGGTGATCGACGCACCACAGCGGGGCTTCGGTGCCGCCTGCTGGGCCGGGCTGTGCGCCGCCACCACCGACGTCGTCGCCTTCATGGATTGCGACGCGTCGCTCGACCCGCGCCAACTTCCGCGGATCGTCGATCCCGTGGTGACCGGCGCCGCCGACCTGGTGCTGGGGGCGCGCCGCCGGGGGCCCGGATCGATGCCGCCCCACGCCCGGCTGGCCAACCGCTGGCTCGCTCGGGCCGTGCGCCGCCGCACCGGCGCGTCGGTGACCGACCTGGGTCCCATGCGCGCGGCGCGACGAGATGCGCTCCTCCAGTTGGGGCTCCGGGACCGCCGTTCCGGGTGGCCGCTGGAGATGGTGTTGCGGGCCGGCGAAGCCGGGTGGCGACTCGCCGAGGTCGAAGTCGACTACCGCCCCCGGGTGGGACGCTCCAAGGTCACCGGCACGGTCATGGGCACGGTGCGAGCGGTGAAGGACATGCGCGCCCAACTCGCCCGCTGAGTCGCGCCGTTGGGCGTGGGCCGACCGGGCCACAGCGACTGGTTCTCCCATCGGTTCAGCGCGGTGGGCGCGGCCATCAACCGAGGCGACGCATGGCCTCCCGCAGGAAGGCCACCCCGGCCGGCACCGCTTCGTCGCCCGCCGCCACGAGAGCGTCGTAGGAGAGCACCGCGCCGAAGGGCGCATTCCAGAAGTCGTCGCCGGCGAGACCGTCGCGCTCCCAGGGGCCCGCGTAGAGGTAGGGGTCGGGGTAGGACGTGTCGCCGGGGGATCCGCCCAAGTTGATACGGTGCTCGTCGTCGCGACCCCAGTCGCAGGCCAGGTCGAAGTGCTCGGGCCACAGGCGGGCCTCGGTCATAGTGCCATCGTGGCCCATCTCGGTGCGCACCCCGGCCAGCACGCCGGCCACGAACGCGTACCAGTCCCCCAGGGCCACGGCCGCTGTCTCGTCGAGGTCGAGCGGCGCGTCCGGCTCGAAGGGGGGCAGGTCGTGGCCGACACCGGGATCCTCATTCGGTTCCACCCCGCAAAACACCGCCGCCTCACGCACACTGTGGGGCACGGTGCGAGCCTCACCCGGCTCCCGGCACAAGGTCACACCCCGCAACAGAAGCCGGGTGCCGTCGGGCAAGTCGGGGGTGCCGAATCCGTCGCCGTCGCCGGTGGGGGTCAGGCTGATGTGGCCGTCGAGCGCCTTGCGTGCGGGCGCCACCGCGTAACAGGCGATGGCCCGCAGCCCGTCGCGGGTGCGGTGGTAGGCGAGAGGGAGGCCGGCAAGGCGGGGTGCGTCGATCGGCATCAGAGCAGGTACTCCAGGTCGGTGCGCTCGGCCAGCTCCGGACGCAGGGTGGCGAGGTCGCGACGCGACAGGTCCTTGACGCGACGCTGGCCGGTGATGCGGCAGTAGTCGGCGACCATCTCACTCGTCGCTCGCAGGAAGGTCGTGAGCCGTACGGCGGCCAGGTCGGGGTCGAGGCGCAGGCGCAGTTCCTCGGCTTGCGTGGCGATGCCCACCGGGCAGGTGCCGCGGTGGCAGGCCCGGTACTGCTGGCAGCCGATGGCCATCAACGACGCGGTGGCCAGCGCAACCGCGTCGGCACCCAAGGCCAGCGCTTTGGCGATCTCATCGGCGGTCCGGTACCCGCCCGTGACGACCAGCTGCACGTCGTGCACGCCGTGGTCCTCCAGCCACTTGCGAGCCCGGTACAGAGCGAAGATCGAGGGAATTCCGACATGGTCCTTCACGTGGGTGGGTGCCGCCCCGGTGCCGCCACCGAGGCCGTCCACGGTGATCCAGTCGGCCCCGGCCTCGACCGCGGCGGCCACGTCGGCCTCCACGTCACCGGCGGCGAACTTGATCCCGATGGGGATCCCCGGGTTCACCGAGCGGATCCACGTGAGCCGGTCTCGGAGGTCGGCAGGGGAGTTGATGTCGGGGAAGCGCGCCGGCGAGTGGGCGTCGCGTCCCTCGGGCAGTTTGCGCACCGCCGCGATCTCGGCCGTCACCTTGGGCCCGGGGAGCAGGCCGCCGAGGCCGGGCTTGGCGCCCTGCCCGCACTTCACCTCGATGGCGTCGGCCGCCGCGATGGCCTCCTCACCCCAGCCGAAGTAGCCCGACGCCATCTCGAACACGTACAGCCCGGCGGCCTCGCGCTCGCGGGGGTGCATGCCGCCTTCCCCCGAGCAGATCATGGTGCCGGCCTCGCGGGCACCCCGGGCCAGCGCCACCTTCGCCTCCACCGACAGCGCGCCGAAGGACATGTGGCTCACGTACACGGGCAGGGCCAGGGTGAGCGGCCGCGCCGCTCGGGTGCCGAGGCGCACGGAGGTGTCGACCTCCTCGCCGTCGAGGAGTGGCAACCGGGCCAGCTGGGCGGGCTTGAACACGATGTCGTCGAGGCTGGGGTAACGCCGGCCGCCGTCGTTGACGGGCTCGAGACGCTCGGAACCCATGGCTTCCACGAAGGGCTTCTGACCGTCGGCCAGGTGGTGCACCACGTACATCCCCCGGTCAGTGGCGCCCCGGCGGATCCAGGGGCCCAGGTACACCTCGGGCCGGCCGGGGCCGGCGGCGATGGCGTCCACGTCGACCTGCACGTCGCCGTCGGGGGTCACCCGTGCCGGGTAGGTGGCGATGCGGTCGCGGGGGTCGAACGGGGAGATGCCGGTGGTCAGGTCGAAGTCCCACAGGTGCAGCGGGCACACGACCTTGCCGTCGACGACGGTACCGTCACCGAGTTGGCCGCCCCGGTGCGGGCAGGTGCCCGACACTGCGTGCACGTGGTCGCCCTCGCGCAGCACGGCGATGTCGTTGCCCTTCAACTGCAGTTGGCGTCCGCGTCCATCGGTGAGCTCCTCGAGCCGGCACACCGTGACCCATCCACTGCAATTCTCATTGCCCTTGTCGGCGCGGACCATGTGGCGCCCGCCCCGGGACCGTTCGACATAGGCCATGGCTCAGTCCTCCTCGAGTGGATGGATGACGGCGGGACGCGCCGGCGTTGCCACCGGGTTCACACGTCGCGATTCGACGTGTGGATCTCGACCAACGACGGACCGTCGGTGATGGCCAGCGCCTGACGCAGGGCGTCGGGCAGTTCTGCGCCGGAGCGAACGGTGAACCCGACCGCCCCGCAGCTACGGGCGTACTCGGCGAAATCGGGGTTCACCAGGTTGGTCTCCCACACCGGGCGCACGGCGCCGAGCTGTTCGCGGCTGATCTTGGCCAGCTCACCGTTGTTGAGCACCACGTGCGTCAGCGGGAACCCGTACTTCACCGCGGTGGTGAGCTCGGCCAGATACTGCCCGAGGCCACCGTCACCGGAGATCGACACCACCTTGCGGCCGGCCAGTTCGCCGTCGAAGCCGCCCCGGCGTACCGCCACCGAGGCGCCGATGGCGGCGGGCAGGGCGAAGCCGATCGAACCCAGGTAGCCCGACATGAGCACGTCCTGTCGGCCCCTGCACTCGAAGAAGTGCCCGAAGCTGTAGGTGTTGTTGCCCACGTCCACCGCGATCACCGCGTCCGGGGGCATCAGCTCACCGAGTACGCGGAACACCAGCGCCGGATGCAACCGGCCCTGGATGTCGGTGAGCGACTCCCGGCCCGCCTTCTCCGCCCGCCACCGCGCCCACCGGGTGGCCACCGCGGTGCGCTGTTCGGGCCGCGACGTGGCCGGCAGGGCTTCGGCCAGCAGCGCGACCGTGCGGCCGATCTCACCCCAGAGCGGCACTTCGACCGGGTGGAACTTGCCCAATGCCATGCGGTCGAGGTCGACCTGGATGGTGGGGACATAGGTGGCGATCGAGGTGTGGTTCGAGAACGAGGCGCCCAGCACGAGCAGGCAGTCGCTGCGGGCCATGGTCTGGGATGCCACCGGGATTCCCGAGCGTCCCAGGGTCCCGCAGGCCAGCGGGTGGTCGTCGCCCACCAGGCCCTTGGCCTTGAAGGTGGTGATGATCGGCGCGTCGAGTCGCTCGGCGAGGGCCACCACGGCGTCGCGATGGGGTCGGGCGCCGTTGCCGCAGACGATCACCGGTCGCTGCGCCTCGCTCAGCAGTGCCACGGCGCGGGCGAATTCCGCCTCCG
>JANMIX010000349.1:0-7312 GCA_031376015.1 Acidimicrobiia bacterium
ACGTCGACATCGTCAAGATTCTGACGAGTTCGGCCAAGGGCTGAGAGGGGACGGACCGAGGGATCGGTCCGCTTCCGCTCTAATGGGGGCGCCGTGCAGGCGCGGGGCCTGCACGGACGCGCCTATCTTCCCGACATGACCTTCGGAGCCGAATCCACCACCGATGAAGTGCTCGCCGGCGTCGACCTGACGGGAAGCTGGGTGCTGGTGACCGGCGCGGGCGGCGGGCTCGGCCAGGAAACGGCCCGAGCCGTGGCCGCACACGGCGCCAATGTCGTCATGTGCGTGCGCGATCTGAGCCGGGGAGAGATCGGCGCCGAGCCGGTGCGAGCCGCAGCGGCCGGCACCGGCGCGACCGTGGAGCTGCGTGAGGTCGACCTGGCCTCGCTGGCCTCGGTGCGTGCCTTCACCGAGGGTGTGCGGGCAGATCACGAGCAGCTCGATGTGCTGATCGCCAACGCAGGGGTCATGGCCTGTCCACAGACCCGCACCGCCGACGGCTTCGAGATGCAGTTCGGCACCAACCATCTCGGGCACTTCTTGCTGGTGAACCGTCTCCGACCGCTCCTCGGTGCCGGCTCCCGCATCGTCAACCTGTCCTCAGGAGGTCATCGCTTCAGCGACGTAGACCTCGAGGACCCGTCGTTCGACCACACGCGGTACGACCCGTGGGCGGCGTACGGAAGGTCGAAGACCGCCAACGTGCTCTTCTCCGTCGAGCTCGATCGACGAGGACGTGACGCCGGGGTGCGATCGGCGGCGGTACATCCCGGGGGCATCATGACCGACCTCGGCCGCCACCTCACCGAGGAGTCCATGGGCGCCCTGGCGACGGCGCGCAAGGGCCGGCCGATGACGTTCAAGTCCGTTCCGCAGGGCGCTGCGACCACGGTGTGGGCCGGGTTCGTGGCGCCCGCGGAGGACATCGGTGGCCGTTACTGCGAGGACTGCCACGTCGCGGAGATCGCGACTGATCCGACGAGTCCGGCCGGGGTGTACGCCTACGCCCTCGACCCCGCATCGGCCGCCGCGCTCTGGGCCCGGTCCGAGGAACTCGTTGGGGAATCCTTTCCCGCCTGACCGGGCACCACTGGTGGAGCGTGGGACCGGCCAGCGCACGGCTCCGCCGGATCCGGAAGATCGGGACGATCGCTCACTCTCGGGGCAAGATGGGCACATGACCAACCCAGCGTCCGACCGAGTGTTCACCGACGCGGTGGCAGATCTCTACGACGAGCTGATGGTGCCGCTCTTCTTCGAGCCCTATTCCGTCGACCTGGTGCACCGGCTCGATGATCTCGAGAACGCCGCCATCCTGGAGATCGCGGCGGGGACCGGAGTAGTCACGAGAGCGTTGGCGGCGGCGTTACCCGACACGGTCACCATCACCGCCACGGATCTGAACCAAGCGATGATCGACCGCGCCATTCGTACCGGCACCGCCCGGACGGTGGTGTGGGAGCAGGCCGACGCAGGTTCCCTTCCGTACGCGGAGAACTCCTTCGACGTGGTCGTGTGCCAGTTCGGCGCCATGTTCTTCCCGGCCAAATCCGCGTGCTTCGGCGAGGTGCACCGAGTGCTGCGGTCGGGCGGTCGATTCGTCTTCAACGTATGGGATTGCATCGAGACCAATGAGTTCGCCGACGTGGTCACCGACGCCGTCGGTTCCCTGTTCCCCGCCGATCCACCGCGATTTCTGGCCCGAACCCCGCACGGGTATCACGATCCCCAAACGATCCTCGAGGATCTCCGGGCCGGCGGCTTCGGTGCCGACATCCAGATCGAGCCCGTCGAGGCACGCAGCCGTGCCGCCAAGGCGGCTGACGTGGCGATGGCGTACTGCCAGGGCTCACCGTTGCGGGACGAGATCGTGGCCCGCGACCCCGATCATCTCGCGGAGGCCACTGAAGTGGCGACCGCCGCGCTCGTCACCCGATTCGGCCCCACCGATCTCGATGGTCTGATCCGCGCCTGGGTGATCACCGCCGTCAAGTAGCCCTCGCCTTTCGGCGCGTGGAGCGTTGGGGTGTCCGCCGACGACGGTCAGGTTCGCGTGGCTGCGGTCGTACGACCCTCGGCCACCATCTGGGCAAGTTCGCGGGCCACCATCGGGGCCGCGTTCTGGTTCTGGCCCGTGACGAGATTGCCATCGACGACCCAGTGGTTGGCGAAGGGATCCCGGAAGCGCGTCGCACACTCGAACTGCGCACCCATCGCACGTAACTCGGTCTCGGGATGATGCGGCGTGGCCGAGATCCCCAGTTCCCGTACCTGCTTGTCGGTGACCGCAGAGATGCGGCGACCTTCCACCAGGGCTCGACCGTCGGGCGTCTTGGCGTTGCGCAACCCGAGCGGGCCGTGGCACACGCCGCCGATGGCGCGTCCCAGTGCGTTGGCTGCGGTCATCTGATCGGCGAGCACACCCGAGAACCCGAAGTCGAAGGCGGCGCCCCACCCTCCCGCCAGGAAGACGATGTCGTAGTCGGCCATGTCCAGTTCGCCGATCGGCAGCGACTTGGTCACCTTGGCGCGGAACTCATCGTCGGCGAGGAATCGGTCGTCGTGCTCGCAGCGCAGCACAGACCTCAGTGACTGCGGATCGATGGGCACCATCCCGCCGAGTGGACTGGCGATGTCGACCTGCATGCCGGCGTCGAGGAAGACGTAGTACGGCGCCGTCATCTCGCTGGCGAACACCCCGGTCGGCTTACCGATGTCGAGGACCGCATGATTCGTGCAGACGATCAGTGCTTGCGTGCCGTGAAGATCCAATTCCGCGTCCGCGCCGTCATCGGCGGGGTGCATGCCGAGGCGTTGGACGGCTCGACGAAGCAGACGAGCGGGGGCGGGGGGTCGCTTGGCGGGAGGACCGCCGACCGGCCGGCGGGTGGCATAGGGCCACGGGTGGTGGCGCTCAGGGACCGCCCTGGCCCGTTCCTGCTTCAGCTGCGACAGAAGGTGTTCCCGCACTTCGTCGAGCGCCGCGTCGCGCCACCGGTTGTCCGCCTCGATGGGATCCGCCGTGAGGTCGTAGAGCTCCCACTGGTCCTCGAGCACCTCGGTACGGAACACGGGGTCGCCCGCGGCGTTGGCGGCGAGATGGCGCACCCCGGGCTGGGTCCAAGTGGCCGGGTCGTCAAAGCTGCGGACCAACTTCCAGAGATGCCCGGCGCCCCCTGGTGCCGCGAGATCGGTGACCCGCAGGACCAGCCCCTCGAAGTTGGCTGCGACGTGGGCAGGTATGCGGATCCGCAATGGGGCCGGCGGCGCGCTGGTTCGTTTCAGCCGCCGCGCCACGGCGGATACGCCGCTGTCACCCTCGAGCATGTTGTCCCTGGTCATCAGATAGACGGGACGCTCCCCGTCGGCCGGCGCCCCATCGACCACCGGCATCAGGTCGCGACCCGGCAGGTCGTGGACCTCGCTGAACGACTGCGCCAGTTCGCCCGACACGGACGACACATCGATGCCCGCCGCCCCCAGAAGCGTGGGCACCAGATCGACGTGCGAGGTCGGTGCCTCGACCACCCGGGCGACGGTGGCGGCGGCGCCGACCCGCGCAATCACGAACGGCACCCTCGTCGCCTCGTCATACAGGTTGAACCACTTCTGATGCAGCCCGCCGTGGGCGCCGAGCAGCTCTCCGTGATCCGAGGTGCGCACGAGAACCGCGTGTGCCGATCCGCCCTCGGTGACGGCACGCCGGACCCGGTCGAGCGGCCCGTCCACCTCCGCGTGCAGTCGGTAGTAGAGGTCGCGATACCGCTGGGCGTTGCGCTGGTAGATCCGCACCACCGCCGGTGCCGGCCCGTAGCCCGACGGATAGGCCTCCCGGTACGCGATCTGCGACGCCGGCTTGGCGGACAGATCCTCGTCGTCGGTGGGCGAGGCCGGCACGGGCGGCGGATCCGAAGGCGACGGGTCGAGAGGGCTCCGGCGCGCCCACGCCGGAAAAAGGACGATGTCATGCGGGTTGACGAAGCTGGCGACGAGGAGGAACGGCCGCTGCGCCTCGACGTCGCCCTCGCGGCGCCGCCGGTAGCGGTCGTCGAGCCAGTTGACCACCCGTTCCGCGATCAGCGGATCGCGACGAAGACCGCTGTCGGACAGCGCGGCACCGTGCGGCTCGGGACCGATCCATCCGGAGAAACCGAAGGGGCCGAGCGGATCCGCCTCGAGGTACACCCGCACCGCATCCGGATCGACAGTGCCGGCGTCGTCGTTGGTGGCCAGGACCTCCCCCGTGTCCGGGTCGGTCAGATCGGCGTGGGAGATGTGCCACTTGCCGTCGTAGTGGGTGTCGTAGCCAGCGGCGCGAAACCAGTTGCCGAGGGTGGGCACCTCGCCCTCGCGTAGCCAGCGCATCCGCGAGTCGTCCGCCATCTTGCCCAGGCCATCGGTCTGGGTGACGCCATGCAGATCCGGGTAGTGGCCGGTGAACATCGTGGGCCGGCTCGGGACACACGCCAGCGACCCGGTGTAGTGCCGTGCGAAGCGGACACCGTGCTCATCGAACCAACGCCGCCCCGGCAGGGTCCGTGTTCGCCACGCTCGCAGTTGTTCGGGTTCGTAGGGCGGGACGGCTCGCTCTTCGTCGGTGAGGAGGATGACGATGTCGGGCCGGTCAGACACGGGATACCTCCAGATGGCGAGCGAGGCCTTCCAGCATCACGTCGGACTGCTTGGCGAATACCCGGCCGGCGATCCGGGCGATGAGCTGCTGGGGTGGGCGCGGGCCGGCGTCGATCGTGCTGGTGAGGGTGACGTGGGTGGCGTCGGGCGCCACCGGGTGGAGATCCCACCGGTTGCGCGCGGTTCGCAACACCGGCGGCAGCCCCTCGATGTCGTAGGCCAGCGAGCGTCCCTCCTCCCAGGTGACGATCCGCTCGACGATGGTGTTGCGGCCCATCTGGATGCGTCTCGTCGTTCCTTGCGCGCCTCCGCCGGGGCCCCGGTGCAGCAGGCACGAATGATCGACGTTGGCGGCCCATCCACTGATGGCGCCGAAGTCCGCCAAGGCATCCCAGATCGCCGCGGGCGTGGCGGCCATCGTTCGAGTTCGGGTGACTTCGCTCAACTCATCTCCTGGTTGGTCAGCTGCGCGGGAGCTGGCGTCCCGCCCCTCGCCGTCACGACATCGCCCTCCTTGGCGACCGAGAGGGCGAAGGGAAATTCTCGTCGTGACAGCCCCTCGACAATCGCGTCCAGCGCGATGTCATCACGACCGGGATCGTGATGGGTGAGCACGAGGTGACCGACCTTGCACAAGGCGGCGAACGCGAGGGCGTGCTCGATGGTGCTGTGTCCCCATCCAAGGTGATCCTCGTATTCGTGATCGAGGTACTGGGCGTCGTGGATCAACAGGTCGGCGCCCGCTGCGAGATCATGGCCGGAGGTCCATTCCGGAGCTCCCGGGAACGACGCCGCCAGCAGGGCCGGCTCGTGATCGGACAGGTAGGAGATGCAGCACTGCGCGTCCCGGAGTCGGTAGCCGACCGTGGGTCCGGGATGGCAGACCAGCGCCGCCTCGACCTCGATGCCGGGGATGTCGAAACGGCCCAGTGGCGTGTCGTGCAGATTGAGACCACAGGGAAGGTCTCTGAGTAGCACTGGGAACAGCGGTGGCGACAGGTACCTGGCCAGGCGGCCTCGCAGGTCGAGTGTGGTCGAGGAGGGTCCCCAGATGTGCACCTCGAGCCCTGGGCGGAACAGCGGCCGGAAGAACCCCAGACCCAGGATGTGGTCCATGTGCAGGTGGCTGAGCAGTAAGTCGATGCGCTCGACCTCCGGAGTGATCTGCTCCCCGAGCGCAGTGATACCGGTGCCGGCATCGAGGACGACCACGTGTCGGGGATCGCCCCGCAACACCTCCACACACGTCGTGTTCCCCCCGTAGCGGGAGTACGCCGGCCGAGCGACGGGCACCGAGCCGCGGGTACCCCAGAACCGGACCTTCACGAAAGGGGCGTTTCCCAGAACACGGCCAGCGAACCGAGGTTCCGCCCGGTCTGGCCGATGAGCGGGATGGCAGAGATCTGGATGCGGTGGGCGATGCCGTCGAGACCGGTGATGTTCATCGAACCGGTGTGGGGCCGGCGTTGGGTCACCGCGATGGCGAGAGGCATGTCCTCGAGCGGAATGGGATTGCCGTCGTCGTCGGCGGACGTGAAGACCGAGCCCCACTCCTGCGCCGGCATCTCGCCCGCCTCCTCATAGCGTTTGCCGAGCAGGCCTTCCGCCGATTCGTTGTAGTACACGAGCGTCCCGTCGTTGTCGACGATGAAGATCGGCGTGGCCAGGAAGCTGGCCGCTTGGCGGAGCACGATCAGCTCCACATCGTGTTGAGACCCCACGCCCTCATTCTGGCCCAGTGCGTGCGGTGCCGTCGCCGTACCATCGGTCGGGATGTCACACCTCGGCCAGAATCCCCGAGCAGGGACGTCCGCCGCGACCTCCGTCGATGGGGTGAACCGATGCTCGGCTCAGGGTGGCCGCCGTTGTTGAGAGGGATGTCCGTGCGCCCCGTGTGCCGTCGAACGTCACTCCAATCGGTGGCACCGTGACGAGAGATCCAGATGGTCGATGCCGGGGACTCGGTCACGATGGCAATCCTCGCACCGAGCTCGGGGCCCAGATCACCGGCGGCACTCGCTCGGGGTCACCTCCGAGGCATTCGGTGCCTCCCCCTGGTCGAGTCGGGGGCCAGCGTGTTCGCCGGGGCGGCGGCGGTACGGCAGAATGATCGCCGCCCATAGGCCAGGACGGGAGCGGACCGCATGACCACGCAGGCACAATCGGCTTCTTACCGGCTGTCCCTGCAGCAGGCGCGGGCCTGGGCGCTGGGCCCTGGCCAGCAGCGGGCTCAGATCGTGGTGTCGACCCCCGACGGTGTCGATCTCGCGGCGATCCGATCCGGTCTCGATCGCGCCAGCCGCCGGCACGAGGTACTGCGAACTACCTACGTGAATCCGACCGGCCTGCTCGTCGGGCTGCAGGTGATCCACGAGGCTCTGGAACTGCCCCTACGGTCCAGCGACGCACCGCTCGACGAGGTGGCCTCCTCGGAGTTCGCGGCCCCGTGGGATCCCGAACACGACGCTCCCCTACGAGCCGTCCTGGTGGGGGGAGCAGCGTTGGTGCTCACCGGTCTCGCCATCGCCATCGACGGGCACGGCCTTGCCGGCCTCGCCGCCGAGATCCTTGGTCGGGCGCCGGTCGAGGACGAACCGCTCCAGCTCGCCGACTACGCCGAATGGCAGCAGGAGGTCACCACCGGGCCCTCCGCAGGCGTCGGACGTTCGTTCTGGGAGGC
>JANMIX010000370.1:0-3735 GCA_031376015.1 Acidimicrobiia bacterium
CCACGAACTACACGCGGTGACCGATCGATTCCTCGGGGGTCTCCCGGCCCGCACTCCCTACCTCATCGGCATGGCTGGGAGCGTGGCGGTGGGCAAGAGCACCACCGCCCGCATTCTGCAGGCGCTGCTGGCGCGCTGGCCCGACCATCCCGATGTCGAACTGGTGACCACCGACGGCTTCCTGTACCCCAACGCCGAACTCGAGCGTCGGGGGATCGCCGAACGCAAGGGCTTCCCCGAGTCCTATGACACCGCCGCGCTGGTGCACATGCTGGCCGCCCTCGAAGCGGGCGAGGAAGAGGTGGCGGTTCCTCTCTACTCGCACGTCACCTACGACGTGATCGACGAGGTCCAGATGCTGCGCCGGCCCGATGTGGTGATCGTCGAGGGACTGAACGTGCTGCAACACGCCGCCGGCTCCGGCCGGCAGGTGTCGGACTTCTTCGACTTCACCCTCTACGTGGATGCCGAAGAGGTCGACATCGAGCGTTGGTATACCGAACGTTTCCGCACGCTGCGCGCCACGGTGTTCGCCAACCCCGACTCGTTCTTCCACCGTTTCGCCTCGCTGCCCGACCAGGAACTGGAGGGCCTCGCCGCCGCCGTGTGGGCCTCCATCAACCGGCCGAACCTGCGGGAGAACATCGAGCCGACACGGCCGCGAGCCCGGGTGGTGCTGGAGAAGGGACCCGATCACCGTGTGCGGCGGGTGCACCTCCGTCGCTGAGGACCGGCGCAGGTCGGCAGGCGACGGCCCCTGTGGAGCGGGTGACGGGAATCGAACCCGCATGGCCAGCTTGGAAGGCTGGAGCTCTACCATTGAGCTACACCCGCAGAGCCCCCGACGGTAGTGGTTTCGCGGCCAGCGGCGGCAAAGACCTGCACCCGGTCAGGGAGGGCAAGCTGTGACCGTGCAGGGTTGGGTGTGTGACCGATGTGGCCGGCGTTTCGCGCGTGCCGGCCAGTCGCACGAGTGTGCGCCGGCGATGCGGCTCGAGGAGTACTTCGCCACGGGACCCCCACACGAGCGACCCATCTGCGAGGCGGTGTTCGCTCACCTGCGCCACCTCGGGCCGGTCCATATCGAGCCCGTGTCCGTCGGGATCTTCCTGAAGAACCCCCGCAAGTTCGCCGAACTGCGGCCCATGCAGCGTTGGGTGGCCCTGTCGTTCTCGTTGCAGCGAGCCGCTGGGCACCGCACCATCGAGCGGAAAGTACGGCGGTACGGCAACCGCTACTGGCACACCGCCAACCTGGCCGACACCTCCGACGTGGACGAGGACCTCATTGCCCTACTCACCGAGGCCTACCACCTCGGTGACGGCTGATCGATCGGCCGCCGATCCAGCGTCGGGCGGGGTCGGGCGGATGCCAGCGGGGGGCAGCGTCGGGGAGGGGGGATTCGAACCCCCGACCTCCAGCACCCAAAGCTGGAGCGCTACCACTGCGCCACTCCCCGTTTCCGGCCCCGAATCTACGACGGACCGGCACCGCCGGACCCCATGCGCTGGGCGAGCGACCCGACCGGTACACTTCCGCCCCTGTGAAGTCCACCGTCGAGCCCCTCGAGGGCAACAAAGTCAAGGTCTCCGTCGAGGTCGACGCCAGCGAGTTCGAAAAGGACATCGACGCTGCGTTCCGCCGTATCGCCCGGGAGGTCCGCCTGCCCGGCTTCCGGCCCGGCAAGGCGCCCCGCCGGATCCTGGAGTCGAAGCTGGGTAAGGACGTCGGTCGGGAGGAGGCGCTGCGCGAGGCGCTGCCCGACTACTACGTGCAGGCGGTGCGAGAGCACGACGTCGACGTGATCGCCCCTCCCGAGATCGAGATCACCCAGGGCAAGGACGAAGGCCCGGTGAACTTCGATGCGGTCGTCGAGGTGCGCCCCGTGGTCATCGTCGGCGGCTACGCCAGCCTGCGGGTCGAACTGCCCCGGCCCGTGGCCAGCGAAGAGGAGATCCAGGCCCAGATCGACCGCCTCCGGGGCCAGTTCGCCGAGTTGAACTCGGTGGACCGCCCGGCCATGGACGGTGATCACGCCTCCATCAGCATCAACGGCTCGCGTGACGGCGACCAGCTCCCGGGCCTGCAGGCCGACGACTATCTCTACGAGGTCGGTTCGGGTTCGGTGGCCGCCGAGCTCGACGAGCACCTGCGCGGCGCAAAGGTCGGCGACGTCGTCGAGTTCGACGCCCAGCCCCCCGATCCCGACGAGGCTCCGGTGCAATTCCGGGTGCTCGTCAAGGAGATCAAGGAGAAAGTGCTCCCGGAAGTCAGCGATGAGTGGGCCAACGACGTCTCGGAGTTCGACACCGTCGAGGAACTGCGGGCCGACATCTTCGAGCGGATCTCCAAGGTCCGCAAGGTGCAGGCCCAGCTGGCCCTGCGGGACAAGGCCGTGCTGGCCCTGGTCGAACTGGTCGACGAGGACGCGCCCGAGCCGATGGTGAACACCGAGATCCAGCACCGGGTGCAGGACCTCTCCATGCGGCTCCAGGCCCAGGGGATGCACCCCGAGCAGTACCTGGCCGCCACCGGCCAGACCCAGGAGCAACTGGGTCAGGAGCTCCGCGAGCTGGCCATCCAGGCGGTCAAAGCCGATCTGGCCCTGCGGGCCGTGGCCGACGCCGAAGGGATTGAGTGCGACGAGGAAGACCTCGACGCAGAACTGGCACGCCTGGCCGAACGCACCGGCCAGAAACTGGAAAAGGTTCGCAAGGAGTTGGACCGCGCTGGTCAACTCCCCGCGGTACGCTCCGATGTGCGGAAGCGAAAGGCCCTCGACTGGCTCACCGAGCACGTCGAGATGGTTGACCCCGATGGTGCCCCCATCGACCGGTCAGACCTCACCCTGGACACCCAGAGCGACGAGGCCGGCGACGAGATCGACGAAGAGGACGACAACGAGTGATCGAGCCGGTCTACAACTACTTGGTACCGACGGTGGTCGAGCAGACGAACCGGGGGGAGCGGGCCTACGACCTGTACAGCCGCCTGCTCAAGGAACACATCATCTTCCTGGGCACCCCCATCGACGACACGATCGCCAACCTCGTGTGTGCCCAGCTGCTGCATCTCGAGTCAGAGAACCCTGACAAGGACATCAACATCTACATCAACAGTCCCGGTGGCGACATCACCGCGCTGTTCGCCATCTACGACACGATGCAGTACATCAAGCCCGACATCGCCACCATCTGCTTCGGGCAGGCCGCCTCGGCCGCGGCGGTGCTGCTGGCTGCCGGCGCGCCGGGTAAACGCCTGGCGCTCCCGCACGCCCGGGTGCTGCTCCACCAGCCGTGGGGGTCAGGCGGTGGTCAGGCCAGCGACATCGAGATCCAGGCCCGCGAAATCCTGCGCATGCGCGACCTGCTGAATGAGATCTTGGCGCACCACACGGGCCAGACCGTGGAGAAGATCGCGTCGGACACCGACCGCGATTTTGTGCTCGAGGCCGAGCAGGCCAAGGAGTACGGGATCATCGACGAAGTCATCTCCACCCGGGAGCTGGCCGACAACTCGTCGGCGATCCGGGACAACTGAGGGACGAGGGGGAATAGTGGCGAAGTTCGGGGACGGGGGCGAACTGCTCAAGTGCTCCTTCTGCGGGAAATCGCAGAAGCAGGTCAAAAAGCTGATCGCAGGGCCGGGTGTCTACATCTGCGACGAGTGCATCGACCTGTGCAACGAGATCATCGAGGAAGAGCTCTCGGCCCAGTCGGAGGTCCGCTTCGACGA
>JANMIX010000387.1:0-1564 GCA_031376015.1 Acidimicrobiia bacterium
GGCAGCTGCTTGCCCATCTCACCCATGTCCTCCACGGGCACCACGACCTCGACCTGGAGCTGCTTGCGGATGCCGGCATCGATGATGCTGACCGGCCGAGGCCGCCCCGCCTCGCTGTACCCGCCGAGGAACCGGGCCACCTCCTCCAGTGGACGCTGCGTGGCCGAGAGGCCGATGCGCTGCGGGGGTGCGGCGGTGACCTCCTCCAGCCGCTCCAGCGACATCATCAGGTGTGCACCGCGCTTGGTGGCGGCCATGGCATGGATCTCGTCGATGATCACGGTTTCGACACCGGCGAGAGTGGCCGCAGCGGACGACGTGAGCATGAGATACAGGCTCTCCGGCGTGGTGATGAGCAGATCTGGCGGGCGACGGATGAGCGCCTGGCGGTCCTTGGCGCTCGTGTCGCCGGTACGCATGGCCACCACCGGTTTGACGAACGGCTCACCCAGGCGCTCGGCCGCCAACTCGATGCCCATCAGCGGCGCACGCAGGTTCTTCTCGACGTCGAATGCAAGGGCACGCAGCGGCGAGATGTACAGCACACGGGTGCGTGCGCCCTTGTCCGGAATGGGCGAGGTGACGAGCCGGTCGATCGATGAGAGGAATGCAGTCAGCGTTTTGCCGCTGCCCGTGGGAGCGCAGATCAGCGTGTGCTGGCCGCCGGTGATGGCGGGCCAACCCTGCACCTGGGCGGGGGTGGGCTCCGGGAACGAGGTTGCGAACCAGGCGCGCACGGCAGGAGAGAAACGACTGAGCACCTCGTGATCGGCCATGGATCAACCCTACCCAGGGGGTGCGCGCCCATAACCCGGGTGCTCAGCGGGGTGGTGGGGCGCCGGTGGTGAGGAAGTGGCGGGCGCGGAGAACGGCTTGGGAAACAAACCGCTGGCGACCCGGGGCGGCGATGAACCGGGCTGCGGCCGCAAGCGGGACCCGGGAGCCGGTGTTCTCGGCCTCGCGGATGGCTGCTCGGGCAGTCTTGACGTGGTGGGCCACCACGATCAACGCCCCGGAGCGGTCGTCGAGGGACGCCGCCACCAGCGCACCGGCCACATCGCCGAGTGGCGCGGACATCGCTGCGGCGACCGCCGCCACCGGATCATTGGCAGCCATCGCCCCTGCGAGGGTGGCGCCCGACGCCCCCGCAGCGCCCGACTCAGCCGGGGCCAGGGCACCGACAGCCGGCGCTGCCTCGCGTCCGCCGTCGATGACGTGGAACACGGTGAACATCACCAGCCGGGCCGTGTGCTCGCCCGGGCTCGTGCGCCAGGCCCACCGCGCGGCATTCGCGTACGTGAGCGAGTGGGTGATGTCGAGCCAGCCGTAGCCGGTGACGTCCGGGTGGCGTTCGTGATCGAGGTCGTGGCGCAGCATCCGCTCGCTGGCGGCGAGCACCACTGCGTCGAGGACGCCGGAAAACCCGGCTCCAGCGTCGAGCGCCGCGTCGACCGCGGCAACACCGGCCGACAAGTCGGTGCCGAGCAACACGCAAACAAGTTCATCCCGCCCCGACCACGCCGGGTCACACGGCTCCTGCCAGCGCGCCGTGACACCGGAGGCG
>JANMIX010000424.1:0-2313 GCA_031376015.1 Acidimicrobiia bacterium
CCCTCGGTCTGCTCATCCTGGTCTCCGTCGTGGGGGCATGGTTGGTCAAACGCGAGGGTCTGGGCGTGCTCGCCCGGATCCAGCGGAGCTTGGCCCAGGGCACCCTTCCCCACAAGGAACTCGTCGATGGCTTCTGCATCCTGCTGGCCGGGGCGCTGTTGCTCACGCCCGGTTTTCTCACCGACGCGGTGGGTGTGTTGCTGTTGCTCCCGCCGGTTCGGGCGGTGGTACGCGGCGTGCTGCTGACCTCCTTCCGGCGCCGTACGTCGGTGATGTTCCGGGTGGTCGACCGGTTCGGGAGCCAGTCGGGGCGGGGGGCCGGCTACCACGAGACGGAGGGGCGCGAGTGGCCTCCCCGCGACGGGTCGCACCGGGGCCCGGAGAGCCTGGGTCCACCAGGGACTCCGCCATGAAAGCTCGCAACGGAGACTTCCATGTCGACTGAGAGCGCCGCCCGGGGTCTCGACCTCAATAAGGGGGCGGAGGTGTTGCGCCTGCCGCCCAGCGCCCTCGAGGCGCTGTACGCCGCCGGCTACGTGCGGGCGTTGCCCTCCGACGACGGGGTGCTGCGCTTCGCCGCCTCGGAGCTGAAGGGCCTGCAGGCCCGCCTCGATCACAACTTCGATGCCTCGCCTCCACCGGCGGTCCTGGATGACTTCGCCGACCTCGACCCCGGCGCGCTGCTCGATGATCTGACGCAGCGTTCCGGTGACATGGCCCGCCGCGCCGTCGATCTTCTGATCGCCGCCTTCCCGGAGTACCAGGAGTGGACCGAGGATCGACGCGAGGGCTTCGAGCGTGAGACGCGCCATCGCCTCGAGGCGATCATCGGCGTGGCCATGTTCGCGCCTGATGTTGACGACTCCGTCTTCGACGAGTTCGCCCAGGTGGGCGCCGAGGTGGCCTGGACGGGGGCGCCTCTCACCGAGTTGTTGCTGGTCCTGCGCATCTCCCGGGATCTCGTCGTGCAGACCGCGGTCGAGGTGGCCGAAGACCGGGGACGCCATTGGGGCCTTGCCCTCTCGGTCGTGCTCACGCGGGTCCTTCCCGCGCTCGACCGGTTGGTCGATGCCGTGGCGCGGGGCTACTGGGAAGCGGTGATCCACCGCGAGGCTGAGGCCCTCGAACGATTCGCGAACGTGGTGGAGCAGGCATCGGACGGGGTGTTCGAGATCAACCCTGGTGGTGTCATCACGTACGTGAACAACGCCCTGTGCGTGATCCTGGGCAGAAACCCCGGCGAATTGCTGGGCGAGCGGCTGACCGAAGTCCTCGGGATCCCCGAAGCCCTCCTCGTCGACGGGCTCTCCGAGGTGGAGATCCGTCGGGGCGACGGCGTGCTCCGGCGTCTCGAACTGCGCCTCGTCGAACGCCGGCGCGGTGGTGCGATCACCGGTCGCGACGGAGTGGTGCGAGACCTGAGCGCAGCAGTGCAGGCGGAGCGACTACGGAACGATCTGCTGGCGCTGCTCACCGAGGAACTCCGCCAACCGCTCACGGTCGTGTTGGGCCTGGCCGCAACCCTGGCGACGTACGGCGAGGAGATGGGGGCGGACCGAGCCGTGGGCGTGGGACAGCGCATCCGGGCCCAGGCCGAACGCATGGCCCGCCTGGTGGACGATCTGCTGTCGCTCTCTCGTCTCGAACTCGGTTCGCTCGTGTTGTCGCCGCGGGTCGTGGAGTTGGTGCCGGTAATCAGCGCGGCGCTCTCGTCTACGGCGAAGGCGAAGGAGTTCGATGTACGGGTGTCGCCCGACCTGCGGGTGGTGGCCGACCCTCGCCGCCTCGAGCAGGTGGTCGCCAACCTGGCCGACAACGCCGCCCGATTCGGCCGGCCGCCGGTGGTGGTCGAGGCGCTCGACGTCGACCCCACCACCATCGAGGTGTCGGTCACGGATCACGGCACCGGCGTCGATCCGCACCTGATTCCCACCCTGTTCTCCGAGTTACGTCCCTTTCGCGACCGGGCCCGGCGCGCCGACGGGGGCGGAATCGGGTTGGCGCTGGTGCGCGGCCTGGTGGAGGCAATGGGTGGCCGGGTGCGGTACGAGGCGAACCCCAAGGGGGGTGCCCGTTTCGTGGTCTCCCTCCCCCGGGGTTGACCGGGACGGCCGTCAGCCCTTCCACCACTCCAGGTTGGGACGGTCGATGCGGGCGATGGGTGAGCCCTGCCAGATCGGCAGGTAGATCACGAATGCGGTCACTGCCGCTGCCACCAACGGTGCCGCCAGATAGCGGGGCCATCGAGCCTTGCGCCAGCCGTCCATGGCCATCACCGGCCACAGGCTGAGCACCGCCACGATGGGCGGCAGG
>JANMIX010000508.1:0-2861 GCA_031376015.1 Acidimicrobiia bacterium
GCCCGGTTCACGCCTCGACCGCGTCATGACGCTGGCCGCCGAGCACGGCTGCGCCGTCATCTGCCTGCTCATCGACGAGGAGGGCCAGGCCAGAGACGTGGAGTGGAAGATGCGGGTGGCGCACCGCATCTACGACCTGGCCACCACCCGGTACGGGTTGGAGCCGACCGACCTCATCTTCGACGCCCTCACCTTCCCGCTCTCCACCGGCGGCGATGACCTGCGCGGCGATGCCATGGCCACCATCGATGCCATCCGCCGCATCAAGGCCGAACTGCCGGGTGCCTCCACCGTGCTGGGCCTGTCGAACGTGAGTTTCGGCCTCAAGCCGGCGGCTCGCCACGTGCTCAACAGCGTGTTCCTCGACGAGTGCCGCAAGGCCGGCCTCGACGCCGCCATCGTGCACGCCGCTCGCATCATGCCGCTGCACCGGATCCCCGATGAGCAGGTGAAGGTCTGCCAGGACCTCATCTTCGACCGCCGCAGCGAGGGGTACGACCCGCTGCAGGAACTGCTGCACATCTTCGAGGACGTGGAGACCACCGCCACGGTGAAGGAGGACCGCACCGACTGGACCCTGGAGCGGCGCCTTTCCCAGCGCATCATCGACGGCGACCGCGATGGCCTGGACGCTGACCTGGAGGAGGCCATGGCCGCGGGGATGGCGCCGCTGGCCATCATCAACGACGTGCTCCTCGAAGGCATGAAGGTGGTGGGCGAACTCTTCGGGTCGGGCCAGATGCAGTTGCCCTTCGTGCTGCAATCGGCGGAGACCATGAAGATGTCGGTAGCCTACCTCGAGCCCTTCATGGAGCGCGTCGACGGCGAGACCTCCAAGGGCCGCATCGTGCTGGCCACCGTCAAGGGCGACGTGCACGACATCGGCAAGAACCTGGTCGACATCATCCTCACCAACAACGGCTACGAGGTCCACAACATCGGCATCAAGGTGGGCATCGCCGAGATGATCGAGAAGGCCGTGGAGGTGAAGGCCGACGCCATCGGCATGAGCGGGCTGCTGGTGAAGTCCACCCTGATCATGCGCGACAACCTCGAGGAACTGAACAACCGCAACCTCGAGAGCATCCCGGTGTTGTTGGGCGGCGCCGCGCTGACCCGTTCCTACGTGGAGCGTGACCTGCGCGAGGTCTACAACGGCCGGCTCTTCTACGGAAAGGACGCCTTCGAGGGCCTCCACGTGATGGACCGGCTGGGCGCCATCCGCCGCGGCGAGGAGGCCGACGAGCCCGAGTGGGGCGTGGTCCCCTCCGAGTCGCGCGTCCAGGCCCCCGGCTACACCCGCCGCGACAAGACGGCGGTCGATCCGGCCACGCTCCCGGCCCGCGCCCCGTCGGTCGCTACCGACAACCCGATCTTCGTGCCCCCCTTCACCGGCTCGCGGGTGGTCAAGGGCGTCCCCATCGACGAGATCGCCGGCTACGTCAACGAGACGGCCCTGTTCCGTAACCAGTGGGGGTTCCGGCCCGAGGGCGGCGAGGACGACGAGGCCTTCAAGGCCCGTATCCGGCCGGTGCTGCGCGAACAACTGGCCGCCGCCAAAGCCGCCGACCTTCTCACCCCCATGGTCGTCTACGGCTACTTCCCCGCCTCCTCCGATGGCAACGACGTGGTGATCTGGACCGACGAATCGCGCGCCGAGGAGCGGACCCGCTTCACGTTCCCCCGCCAGAGCGTCGAGCCCTATCTGTGCATTGCCGACTTCTTCCGGCCCGTCGATGCCGCCGAGGTCGATTACGCCGCATTCCACATCGTGACCATGGGCTCGGCCGTGTCCGAAGCAACCGCCAAGTTGTTCGCGGATGACCGCTACCAGGACTACCTCATGCTGCACGGGCTGGGCGTGGAGATGGCCGAGGCGCTGGCCGAGTACTGGCACCGCCGGATCCGCGAGGAGTGGGGCTTCGCCGCCGAGGACGGCCCTTCCCTGGCCGGGCTGTTCCGCCAGCAGTACCGCGGTGGGCGCTACTCGTGGGGCTACCCGGCCTGCCCCGACCTGGCGGACAACACCAAGGTGCTGGCGTTGCTCGAGGGTGAGCGGATCGGCCTCGAGTGTTCCGAGGACACCGGGTTCCAGTATCAGCCCGAACAGACCACCTCGGCGCTGCTGTGCCATCACCCTCAGGCCAAGTACTTCGTCGCCCGTTGAGCGGCGCGCCCGGCTGCGGGCAGGCCTAGCGGTGAGCGAACCCAGGATCGTTGAGGGTGCCGACCGCCTGGCGCTGCAGATCGGCGTCGTGGTGGCCGTGAGCACCTACGCCTTCGACAGCCTGGCCATCAGCACGGCCATGCCCGCCATCTCCCGCGATCTCGGTGGCGTATCGCTCTATGGCGCCGCCTTCTCCTCCTTCATGCTGGCCAACCTGTTCAGCCTGGCCGTGGCCGGCACCCTCGCCGACCGGCGCGGACCACGGCCCGTGCTCACCGTCGGGCTGATCGCCTTCGCCGCCGGCCTGGTCGTGGGCGGCACGGCGCCCACCATGAGCATCGTCGTGCTCGGCCGGGCCATCCAGGGCCTCGGCGCGGGCACCATCGGTGCCACCGTCTACGTCATCATCGGTCGAGCCTTCGCCCCCGAGGACCGGCCCCGCATGTTCGCCCTGGCCTCCGCCGCCTGGATCGTCCCCTCGCTGATCGGTCCCGGGCTCGCCGGCCTCGTCACCGAGCACACGACATGGCGCGTGGTGTTCCTGGGTCTCCTCCCCTTCCCCGGCCTCGCCGGTCTGCTCACCGTGCGGAGGCTCGGTCACCTCGGCCCGCCCGAGACGCACGGCGAACCGGTGCGTCCGCTGGCCGAAACCGCCCGCAGAGCCGCCGCGCTGGCCGTCGGCGTGGCCCTGCTG
>JANMIX010000520.1:0-2276 GCA_031376015.1 Acidimicrobiia bacterium
GTGGCGCCCCGCAACCCGTCGCCGGCCAAGGCGGCACCCTATGAATGCGGCATCGTCCCGCGGCGCGACCCTCCGGATCGCTTCCCGGTCCGCTTCTACCTGGTGGCGATGATCTTCATCATCTTCGACATCGAGATCGTGTTCCTCTACCCCTACGCGGTGGTGTTCCACGAGCTCGGGCCGTTCGGCATCGTCGAGTTGGTGCTCTTCTCCGTGGCCGTGTTCGTTTCGTTCGTCTACCTCATCGCCAACGGCGCCCTCGATTGGGGACCGCTCAACAAGGCACGCCGGCTGGCCGAGCCCGGCATGGTCTCCTCCGAGCGCACCGCCAAGACCACGATCCGCCGGGTCGGTCTCGAGGGCAGACAGGATCGGGTGGCATGAAGATCCTCGGCATCGATCCCGAGGTCGGCCTCGACGGCGCCGAGAACAACATCATCACGGGGTCGCTCGAATCGGTGGTGAAGTGGGCTCGGCAGAAGTCGATCTTCCCCGCCACCTTTGGTCTGGCCTGTTGTGCCATCGAGATGATGGCCGCGGGCGGCGCCCACTACGACCTCGCCCGGTACGGCATGGAGGTGTTCCGGGCCTCGCCCCGCCAAGCGGACCTCATGATCGTGGCCGGCCGGGTGAGCCAGAAGATGGCCCCGGTGCTGCGCCAGATCTACGACCAGATGATGGAGCCCAAGTGGGTCATCTCCATGGGCGTCTGCGCCTCGAGCGGCGGCATGTTCAACAACTACGCCATCGTGCAGGGCGTCGACCAGGTCGTTCCCGTCGACGTGTACGCCCCCGGTTGCCCCCCGGGGCCCGAGACGCTGCAGCACGCCATCCTGACGCTGCACTCGGTGATCGCCTCGGGTGAACTGACCCGCCGCCGGGCCCAGACCGGGGCCGGTGCCAGCATCTATGTGGCCCAGCGCGACGGGCAGACCGCGGGCGCC
The DNA here is from genome assembly GCA_031376015.1 of Acidimicrobiia bacterium. Lineage (GTDB taxonomy): Bacteria > Actinomycetota > Acidimicrobiia > Acidimicrobiales > JACDCH01 > JANMIX01. Next base: position 945 of record JANMIX010000520.1, read on the forward strand.
ACTCCCGTCAACCTCGGGAGCAGGTGAGTTGAGCGAAGCACAGGCGGGGACGCAGACCGACGCGTCCGACGACGCAGTGGAGGACGCCCCGGAAGCACCGCCCACTCGCTACGGCGTACCCGTCACGGACAGCAACGGTCAGGCGGTGCTGCACCCGCCTCGCGAAGGTCTCGACACCTTCGTGATGGCGTTGCGCGACGAGCACCTCTTCAACGTCTGCATCGACGTGACCGCGGTCGACTACCTCACCTACGGCGCCGACCGAGGGCTTCCGGAGGCCGTCACCCCCGAACGCTTCGAGGTCGTCGTGGCCCTGCTTTCGCACCGCAACGCAGAGCGTGTGCGCCTGCGGGTGCAGGTACCCGAACAGGACGCGGTGCTCCCCAGCCTCTTCCACGTGCATCCCGGCATCGAGGCGCCCGAACGCGAGGTGTTCGACCTGTTCGGTATCCGCTTCGAGGGCCATCCCGATCTGAGCCGCATCCTCATGCCCGAGGACTGGATTGGCCACCCGTTGCGGAAGGACTACGCCATCGGCCGGATCCCGGTGCAGTTCAAGGGCATCGAGAACACGCGATGAAGGAGGGTCGATGAGCACTCTTGCCGAGGAGACCTCCGAGGGCTCCCAGGAACTGCAGCCCCGAAAGGGCTCCACTGCGGAAGAGATCCTGCGCGAGATGGGCTCGGTGCTGCGCATCTCGGAGACCGAGGCGGCTCGCCTGGCCGATGAGGAGCCGACCGACGACCAGACCATGCTCATCAACATGGGGCCTCAGCACCCCAGCACCCACGGTGTGCTGCGGCTCATGCTGGAACTCGACGGTGAGACGGTGCTGCGTACCAAGCCCATCATCGGTTACCTCCACACGGGGATGGAGAAGACCGGCGAGGACCTGACCTACCTGCAGGGACCCACCAACGTCACCCGCATGGACTACGCGGCGCCCTTGTTCACCGAGTTGGTGTTCTCGATGGCCACCGAGAAGTTGTTGGGCATCGACGAGGACATCCCCGAGCGCGCCAACTGGATCCGCATGCTGCTCACCGAGATCAACCGTGTGAGTTCGAACCTGCTGTTCATGGCCACCAACGGCATGGACATCGGGGCGGTGGGGATGATGATCTACGGCTGGCGCGAGCGCGAAGAGGTACTTCGGTTCCTCGAAATGGTCACGGGCCTCCGGATGAACCACAACTACATCCGCCCCGGTGGCGTGGCCGCCGATCTGCCCGACGGCTGGCGGGACGCCGTGCTGCGCCTACTCGACCTCATCCCCCCGCGGCTCGAGGAATACGACAACCTCATGACCGAGCAGCCCATCTGGCGTGACC
>JANMIX010000565.1:0-1522 GCA_031376015.1 Acidimicrobiia bacterium
AGGAGCGATGTTCGAGCAGCGACAGCGCGGGAGACGGGGGTGAGGACAGGGTCACCGAGCGCCGAGCGCAGGATGCTGTTGCGCAGCTTCTCACTGTTGACGTGAGTGTCAGAAAACGGGGTGAGCTAGGCGACCACGCCTCGGATCTTGAGGTCCATGATGGTGTCCCAGTCCAGTCCCAATTCGGTGAGCACCGCGTCGCCGTGTTCGTTGAACTCGGGGGCGCGGCCGGGCTGAGGGGCTTCGCCGCCGAACTGAACCGGCGCGGCCGCCAGTTGGAAGGGCGTGCCGTCGGCGGTGGTGCAGTCCACGACGTAGCCGTTGGCCACCGACTGCGGATCGACCGCCGCCTCGAGGGTGTCCTGCACCACGGTCCACTGCCCCGAGAACCCGGCCAGCCGCTCGCGCCATTCGGCCACCGTGTGCTGCGTGAATGCGGCGGCCACCAACTCTGAGGCCACTGCGGCGTTGGCGCGGATGGCCTCGGCACTGGCGAAGCGTTCATCGGTCGCCAGTTCGCTGCAGCCGAGCAGTTCGCAGGCTTCCGCCCAGTACTTGCCCGCCTGCAGGCAGGCGAGGGAGATGTACCGGCCGTCCTTGGTGGCGTAGGTGGAGACCAGTGGATTGCCGGTGTTGGATCCCGCCGGGGGAGGAGCCCAGGGCATCTGGTGCTGCAAGGAGAGGGCCATGGCCGCGCCCATCGACCAGATCCCGACACCCAGCAGCGACACGTCCACCGTGGTGGCCTCACCGGTGCGCTCACGGTGGAACAGCGCGCCCATGATCCCGCCGGCAATGGTCATGGCACCGATGGAGTCGCCGAAGGCCGGCGCGGGAGGTGCAGGTACGTAGTCGTACGTTGCCTGCTTCATGCCCATGGCGATCCCGGTGCGCGACCAGTACGCCAGCGAGTCGTAGGAGCCCTTGTCGGCATCGGGGCCCCGTTCGCCCTGGCCGGTGCCGCGGACGTAGATGATGTTCGGGTTGTGGGCCCGGATGTCGTCGACGTCGACGTGCAACTTGGTGCGCACCGACGGCAACTTGTTGGTCAGGAACACGTCGCAGGACGCCACCAGCCGGTAGAGGATGTCGAGACCGTCCTCCGAGGTGAGGTCCAGACCGAGGCTCTGCTTGCCGCGGTTGGAGTGCTCGAGCAACACGTGCACGGTGGTGCCCATCACGGCGATGCCGCTCGAGGCCAGGCCGCGCATGGCGTCGCCCCGCTCGACGTGCTCGATCTTGATCACCTCGGCGCCACAATCGGCCAGCAGCGCCGATGCGGCCGGCACGAACGTGTGCTCTGCCACCTCGAGAACGCGGACGCCCTGCATCACCTTGGTCATCGCTGCCCCCTTCGTTCGTCGCCGGCGCTCATAATTCGACCGCCGGGCGGCGCGGGGCGAGGGTGATCGAGGCGGTCGACAACGAGGGTCCGGCCCGCAGGACCGCGGCCACAGAGGCGACGAGGTCCTCCACGTCGATGAACGAGCCGGCCAGCCTGCCCGTGTTCATCCAGATCGGC
>JANMIX010000586.1:0-2924 GCA_031376015.1 Acidimicrobiia bacterium
GACGAGGTCGTCGTGCACCAGCCCGGCGGCGCCGCCACGGTGAGGCTGGGCCGGCCCGTGCGCCTGACGGTGCCGGTGGTGCATGTGGCCACGCTGGACTGGACGGGGGCCCGTTGACTCATCAGGGTGAAGCCCTCACCAACACGCTCATCTCACGGGAGACCCGGGAGCGCATCGTGCTCGTCGGCGTCGCCCATGACGGCACCCACCTCGACGACGTCGAGGACTCGCTCGACGAGTTGTCGCGCCTGGTCGACACCGCCGGTGCCGACGAGGTGGCGCGCGTCGTGCAGCGCCGCAGCCGGCCTGATCCCGCCACCTTCATCGGCAAGGGCAAGGCGGCCGAGTTGAAGCAGGTCAGCCTGGAGGTCGACTCCGACACCGTGGTGTTCGACGAGGAGTTGAGCCCGGCCCAGCAGTACAACCTGGAAAAGCTGCTGGGGCGCACCGCGCTGGATCGCACCGCGGTGATCCTCGACATCTTCGCCCAGAACGCGGCGAGCGTGGAGGGCAAGGCCCAGGTCGAACTGGCGTTGCTGCGGTACCGCCTTCCCCGCCTGCGCGGCAAAGGCCGGGCCATGTCCCAGCAGGCCGGTGGCATCGGCACCCGCGGCCCCGGCGAGACCCAGCTGGAGGTCGATCGCCGCCGGCTGGTGCGGCGCATTCACAAGCTCGAGGGGGATCTGCGCCACATCTCCCGGCACCGCCAGACCCAGCGCAAGAGCCGCGACCGCAGCCGCCTGCAGCACGTGGCCATCGTCGGTTACACCAACGCCGGCAAGTCGACGCTGCTGAACCGGCTCACCGACGCCGGTGTGCTGGTGGAGGATCGACTGTTCGCCACCCTGGATGCCACCACCCGCCGCCTGGCCCTGCCCGGTGGCGAGTCGGTGCTGCTGACCGACACCGTCGGGTTCCTCCGCAAGCTGCCCCACGCGCTGGTGGAAGCGTTCAAGTCCACCCTCGAGGTGGTGCTGGAGGCCGACCTGCTCCTGCACGTGGTCGACTCCTCCGCGGTCGATCCGCAGGGTCAGATCGACGCCGTGCACGCCGTGCTCGATGAGATCGGTGCCTCCGGACTGCCCGAGTTGGTGGCCTTCAACAAGGCCGACCGTTCACCGGTTGCCGCCGCCCGCCTGGCCGGTGAGCATCCCGGTTCGGTGGCATTCTCGGCTCTCAGCGGCGAGGGCATCGACGACGTGCTGGTGGCCGTCGGCGATCGGTTGCGGGCCCTCACCGACGTGCAGGAGTTGCTCGTGCCCTGGGACCGGGGCGACGTGCTGGCCGCCGTGCACCGTGAGGGTGAGGTGGTCCTGGAGGAGCCCGGCCCCGACGCCATGCGGGTGCGGGTGCGTCTCGACGAGGCCGGTCGTTCCCAGTTCCGGGAGTACCTCACCGAAGGCCGATGAACCCCACTCCGTTCGTTCCCCCTCCCTACCCCTACGACCGGCTCGGCGATCTGCAGGCCGCGGCCGACGCCCACGAGGGCGGCGGTGTCGATCTGTCGATCGGTACCCCGTGCGATCCGCCCCCCGAGGCGGTGGTGCGGGCGTTGGCCACCAGCGCGGCCGAGCGCGGCTACCCGGCCTCGATCGGTACGCCCGCGATGCGTGAGGCCGCCGCCGAGTGGATGCAACGCCGATTGGGCGTGACCGTGGACGCCACCACCGAGATGGCGGCCTGCATCGGCACCAAGGAGTTCGTGGCCGGCCTGCCCCAGTGGTTGCGCCTGCGGCGACCCGACCGCGACACGGTGTTGTACCCCGCCATCAGCTACCCGACCTACGCCATGGGGGCCACGCTGGCGGGCTGCCGCGCCGTGCCCTTCACCGACCTGGCGGCGATCGATCCCGCCGACGCCGCCCGGGCCCTGTGCCTGTGGATGAACTCACCGGCCAACCCCACCGGCGCCCTCGAGGATCTCGGGGCGGCGGCGGCCTGGGGCCGTGCCCATGCGGTACCGGTGTGCTCGGACGAGTGCTACATCGAGTTCACCTGGGATGGCCCCGGGCGCAGCATCCTCGAACACGGCAACGAGGGCGTGCTCGCCCTGCACTCGCTGTCGAAGCGTTCCAACCTGGCCGGGGTGCGGGCCGGCATTTACGCCGGGGACGCCGATCTGGTGGGCTACCTGCGAGAGGTGCGCAAGCACGCCGGGTTCATGGTGCCGGGTCCGGTGCAGGCCGCCGCCGCGGTGGCATTCGCCGATGACGTCCATGTGGACGCCCAGCGCGAGGTCTACCGGCGCCGGTTGGACCGCCTGCGCCAGGTGCTGTCAGCGGGCCTGGGCCTCGAGGCCCCGATGCCCCAGGGTGGGTTCTACCTGTGGTTGGCCGCACCCGACGGCGACGGCTGGTCGCTCGCCGCCACCCTGGCCCAGAAGGCGGGCATTCTCGGCAGTCCCGGCGACACCTTCGGCCCCGATGGGGCCGGACATGTTCGGCTGGCGCTGGTGCAGCCCGATGACCGCCTGGAGCTCATCGCCACCCGGCTGGGGGTCTGAGCCCCAGCCGCGGGACGGTGCGACCTCAGCTGCGGAAGACGGGCTCGGGCTGTGCCGCCAGATCGTGTAGCTCGGCCTCGATGTCCTGCTCGGAAGCTCCCTCGATGTGGAAGTTGGGGATGAGCCGGTCGAGCCACCGCGGGAGCCACCAGTTGGCCTTGCCCAGCAGCTCCATGGTGGCGGGTACCAGCACCATTCGAACGATGGTGGCGTCCACGAAGATGGCCGAGGCCATGCCGATGCCGATGGCCTTGAGCACGACGTCGTCGCCGATCGTGAGTGACAGGAAGACCGAGACCATGATGGCGGCGGCGGCGGTGATCACCCTGGCCGTCTTGGCCAGCCCGTCGGCCACCGCAAGTCCGTTGTCGCCGTGGATCAGGTACTCCTCGCGCACCCGCGACAGCAGGAACACCTCGTA
>JANMIX010000595.1:0-1601 GCA_031376015.1 Acidimicrobiia bacterium
GGCGGGGAGACGTTCCTTGCCTCCCTGGCGCTGGCCTTGGCGCTCGCCGATCAGCTCGCGCTCCTTTGGGGGCGCGGTTCGGCCCGGCTCGACTCGCTGTTCCTCGACGAGGGGTTCGGCACCCTCGACCCCGACACCCTCGACACGGTGGCGGCCGCCATCGAGGAACTGGGGGCCCGGGGTCGCACCGTGGGGCTCATCAGCCACGTTCCCGAGTTGGCCGAGCGGGTGCCCGTGCGCTTCGAGGTCGCCAAACACGCCAAGCCGCCACCATCACCCGGGTGGATCGAGGAGGTTCGCGGTGGACGCGTGGGAGACGGACTACGGCTCGGGCTCGGGCTCGGCCGGCGGGACCCCGCTCGAGGGGTCCGACGAGCCCACCGACATCGACCGCGAGGTGCTGGCTGCCCAATGGGCGCCGCTGCCTGTGCCGCCCGGCACCGTGGCGCCCCGCAGCGTCCTCTACGTCGACGGGGTTCGTCGGGTGGAGGCCCGCCTGTGGATCAGCGCGCCCGACGGCCAGGTCCGCCTCGGCCTCGCCGCCACCTATGCCGCGGGGGTGGTGCGCTGCAACGGGACAGCCGAGGTGGTGGAGGCCAGGGTGGAGCGGGTGCTGGTCACCGCGGCCAAGAGCGCCGCGCCCATCGCCACCCGCTACGGCACCTTCGGGGTGGTGGCCGCCGTCGCCGATGACCCCGAGGTGCTGTCGATCACCCTGCAGCAGCAGATGGGCCTGCTCGAATCCCGCCTGGCCAACGCCGCGCTGGCCCACTGCGACGACGATTCGCTGATCGTCGTCGACGGCCCTCTGCGCCGAAACGCCCACCCGCCCGGGGCAGTGGGCTCCATCAAGAGCCAGCACCGCAACTACGGGCCGCCCGTCGTGCAGGCCACCGTCGCCCGTCTGGGCGCGGGGGAGCGCACCCCGGTGTTCGTGGTGGGCGAGCGGTTCGCGCGGTGGTCGTGGTACGTACGCCTCCCCGGCCCACTGGCCCATCCCCTGGCGTCGGTTGTGCGCTGCGAAGCCCCCGCCGATCTGTCGCCCTCCGACGCCATCGCGCTGGCCGACCGGGTCACCGCCACCCTGCCCCGCTTCGCCTCCGAGGCGCACAAGGACCCGCGGGCACCGCAGAATCTCTACCCCATCGCCGGTCTGGAACGGGCGCTGCGCCGCCGCCTCGGCGATGCCGCGCTGATGGTCCGAGGGCTGCGTCTCGCCGCCGCCGCTCCCTTGTGAGGGCGGGGTTTCGCCTGTCCGGTGACGCTTGCCCGGTGACGCCTACTCGGTGACCCAGTCGATGAGGCTTTCCACGGAGCCCACCAGCGGCGCCTCCAGATCGGCGTAAGTGCGGACGCGACCCAGCAGGGATCGCCAGAAGACCCCGGGATCCCCGGCGCCGAGCGCGGCGCACACCCCTTCCTTCCAGGGTTGACCCCGCGGGATCTCCGGCCAACGATCGATGCCGGCCACCACCGGTTTCACCGCCTGCCAGATGTCCACGAAGGGATGGCCCGTGACCAGCACGTGCTCGCCGGCCACGGCTGCTGCCGCGCGCGCCTCCTTGGAGCCCTCCACCAGATGGTCCAGCAACACCCCCACC